>UQXW01000021.1 GCA_900545215.1 uncultured Bacteroidota bacterium | reverse complement strand
AATTTCCATGCGGAAACTCTCGACGGAAAATTCGCAAGCCACGAAGTTAAAGGAATTGAAAATCGTTAATTTGGAGCGATTGCGAACAAAGCGAAATGACAAAGAATGTGAAAAGAGCATGGGAAAAAGTATGGTTTTGACAAATGCACGGATTGAATTTTCCGAATGAGTAGAAATTCATAGAGTAGCAGGAGACTCGGAGCCCTGAAAGACCGCTCCGTACTCTATGACAGTTCAAGGACTTGAACAAATATCTGCAACAGACAACGAAAAAACAATGAACAATGAAGATACAGAACGATAGAAACAATAGAACATCAATCTTCAAGGCTGCGACACTATGCCTGTTAGCCGTACTTTCGCTCATCTTCGTGCCGTGCGACGATGATATGATCCTCCAACAGTACTATCCTTTCACGGTGGAAACCATGCCCGTACCCAACAAGGTGACAAAGGAGCAGACGGTGGAAATCCGCTGTGAGCTGAAAAAGACGGGCGAATTTGCCAACACGCTCTACATCATCTGGTATTTCCAGTTCGAGGGGGAAAAAAAGCACGCTGAAAATGGCTGGCGGCATTACTTTTCTGCCCAACGACCGCTACCTGCCTGAAAACGAGAAGTTCCGGCTGTACTATACGGCTAAAGGCGACGAGGCGCACAACTTCATCGTGGTGGTAGAGGACAATTTCAAAAATTCCTACGAATTTGAATTTGACTTTGACTTCAACAACCGGAACGTGAAGGGCGAGAACCAGAGGCAACTTCAAATTGCTGTCCCGATGATGCGTATGTTATTGGTGATGCTCTGTTCCCTTTGGACAGTCTGCTCAGTGTCGACACAGGAGAGTTGTCCGAAGAGAACGGAGTGGCGGGCGGTGCGCTGCACAAAATACTTTGAGGGCTGGCACTCGGAAAAGCACCACCCGTATGTGGGCTATGGGTATAAGTTCCTGCAGGGGAAAGGTTCTCGGCTCGCACGATGATTAAACGGGATACGGATGCGCTACTTCGGAAAGACCTGCGGAAATTCTGCGCGATGTTCCGACAGTTCGGGAAAGACAGTCTGCTCCTTGCCACGCTTGCCTACAATGTCGATCCATACCGGCTTTGGGAAGCGGGAAGATACCCAAAAACACGTTGATTCGAAAGTTGGAAGCGGGCGACAGTAACATTTACTGGAAATATATCGCTTTCTGCAACTACAAAGGGAAACGACATGCGACGTTGCTCAAACGAAGGGAGGCGGAATTTGTGCTGCTGTGTATTAAATAAAAAAGGAAGAGGATATTTCTATTCAGTATAGATTTATCCTCTTTCTTCATTTAGTGGACGGAGAGGGAGTCGAACCCTCATGGCGAAACTATTGATTTCAGAGTATGCTCTCACCGTACATTCTTTTCTTGCAGAGCAAACCGTCCAGTACGCCAAATGCCCACCATACAATAAAGTTACCTAATGTAGTCATATCCTTCAGAGATTTAATGAAATTAAACGTGTTAATACATCCAACCGCGAACTGGTAAAAAGAGAGCGGCAGACACCCGAAGAAATGAACAGATATTAAACATACTCCTACGTTCAATCTTTCAACGTGAATACAAAATTACTCAAAAAATCGCTATTGAGCAAAAAAAATGTTTCTTTGTCTACTTTCTTACCCGTCATCATGCTCATGAAAAAAAGTAGGCGGCTTTTGCCGCCCACTACTCAAAAATGCGTGTAAAGTCCTGTTACCATAGTGAACATATCTTCCAGCATATCGCAATAGATGCCTTCGTGCGTGGCTATGTCCTTTGTCCTACTCTCAAAGGTCTTTTTACTGAAAGTCTTGCGGTAAAAACGCATATTGTAGAGGTCTGCCCCTGCATCATAGATGATGTCAAGGCGGTTCGCACTCGTCTTGTTCCGTGCAAAGCTCATACGGAGTCCGTTCCCCATATCTGTGAAGTCTTTGCATCCCGTCATTACGGCAAAGCGTCTGCCGCCTATCTGTTCTAAAATGGTTTTTGCTATCATATCTGTTTTTAGTGTTAATGGTTGGCGGTGTCCGCACCGCCAACTTGTTCAACATTCGGTTATCTCGGCAATGGGTGTATGGTGTTTCAACCATTTCATCAGACACTCCATATTGTACTCGCTCGTTATGACTGCCGTATGGGTGTCAATGGCGGTAAACCTGCTACTCTCTTAGTTGTCAATCCCCCCTTTAGGCTGACCCCCACGCTTCGGCATCGTCAAAGATGTCGTTCAATACTATGATAGGTTCGCTGAATTTGACAGATTTTATCTGATGCGTTGCGTTCATCTGTTGCCCTCCTTTCTTTCCTTTGCCATAAGCCACTTGTCCCTTTCGGCTCGCCACTCCTCCAATTTGGATTTCACACAAGAGAATGGTTTCATATCCGTGTGGCGGTAATCGTACAGCACACGGGTTCTTCTTTCCTTTGATAATGAAGTGGGAAGCGGTAGCCTTGTGGTTGGAAAATCCAATAGAGAACAGAGTAATCGTAGAAAAGTACTTTTCAGATGCTATCATTAATCTGCTCACACCTGAAAATGGTTTTGCTATCAGAACTCTGGCATTGCCTGTTATTCAATGTTTCGGCATAGTGAATAACAGAAACGAATTCCATGCCCGCTACAACACTCTGCTTAATGAACTTACAAATGAGGTTAATGGATTTGGCAAATACATTGAGACATCAGAAGTATTGGTAGCAATAAAAAATGAGTGCAATATTTGGGAAAGGGCTTTATCCTTACCATTCATTTACTCTTAGGACTCAATTCACCGTTATCAAAGAGTTGATCCGATAAAGGTTCTATAAATGATAAAAAGGAGGCATGCCGTAAGGCATGCCTCCTTGCAATGTGCTTTATCGTAAAGCTATTTGTTCCAATCCATTGAAGCCATACGCTTGTAGGAGTTGTATCTCCATTTTGCGTTTTCTTCTGCTGCATTGAACAATGCTGCTGCTTCCTCAGGGAAGGCTTTCTTCAAAGAGTTGTAACGTACTTCGCCATCGATGAATGCTTGGAACTTGCTCCAATCAGGCTCTTTGGAATCCAAGCTGAATGGGTTCTTGCCTTCGGCTGCGAGTTCAGGGTTGTATCTCCACAAGTGCCAGTATCCGCATTCAACGGCACGTTTGCCTTCTTCTTGTGTCTTGCCCATGCCTATCTTGATACCGTGGTTGATACAAGGTGCGTATGCGATTATCAACGATGGTCCGTGATATGCTTCGGCTTCTTTCAAGACTTTAAGGTATTGTGCAGGATCTGCTCCTATGGATACTTGAGCTACATAGACGTATCCGTATGTTGTTGCTATCATTCCGAGGTCTTTCTTACGAATTCTCTTTCCTGATGCGGCAAACTTGGCGATTGCTCCGACAGGAGTTGCCTTCGAGGCTTGTCCGCCGGTGTTGGAATAAACTTCGGTATCTATCACCAAGATGTTTACGTCTTCGCCTGATGCTATGACGTGATCCAATCCGCCGTATCCGATATCGTAGCCCCAACCGTCGCCACCGAATATCCATTGGGATTTCTTGACAATGAACTGTTTGTTTGCTTCAAGCTCTTTGCAGATGTCGCAACCGCATTGTGAAAGGGTCGGAACCAAAGCATCGTAAACCTTTTGTGTGGTTTCAGGGCATTCTCTGTTGTCCAACCACATTTGGAACAATGCTTTTTGTTCGTCCGAGCAGCAACTGCATGACAAGCCTTCTTTCATCAATCTTTCCACACGGTCTCTCATCTTACGTGTTGCCGTTGCCATACCCAAACCGAACTCTGCATTGTCCTCGAATAGAGAGTTTGCCCAAGCAGGACCTTTGCCTTTTGCGTTCTTTGTATATGGCATAGATGGGCAAGAACCTCCGTAAATCGAAGAACAACCTGTTGCATTGGCAACTATCATTCTTTCACCGAATAGTTGTGTTATCAATTTGATGTATGGTGTTTCACCGCAACCTGCACAAGCTCCGGAGAACTCGAACAACGGTTGTGCGAATTGAGAGTTCTTCACGCTCTTGGTTATATCCACCAAGTCGGATTTGTAGCTTACGTTCTTGGTTACTGTTTCCCAAGTCTTGGCTTCTTCGGTTTGGCTCATAAGGCTTTCCATTGTCAATGCTTTTGTCTTTGCAGGACATACATCGACGCAGTTACCGCAACCGGTACAATCCAATGGGGATACTTGTACACGGAATTGCATTCCTTCAAATTCTTTGCCTTGTGCCTTGATGGTGGTTATGTTGCCGACCTTTGCAAGTTCGTCTTGTGTGAATACGAATGGTCGAATTGCTGCGTGAGGACATACCAATGAACATTTGTTACATTGGATACAGTTTTCACTGTGCCATGCAGGGACGTGCGATGCAATGCCTCTTTTCTCGTATTGGGAAGTGCCGGCAGGGAAGGTACCGTTTTCCATTCCCTTGAATGCACTTACAGGAAGTGTGTCTCCCTCTTGGGCGTTGATTACATCGACAATGTTTCTTATGAATTCGGGTCTGTCTGCCTTTGTCTCGCAGTTGCAACCGCATGTGCAAGCATTTGCCCACTCTTTCTTTACTTCAATCTTGACAACCTCGCCACCCTTATCGACGGCTGCGTAGTTCATCTTAACGACGTTCTCACCTTTTTTGCCGTATGACTTGTCTATGGCTTTCTTCATTGCCTTGACCGCAAGTTCGTATGGGATTACTTCTGCTATTTTGAAGAAAGCAGATTGCAAAATGGTGTTCGTTCTGTTACCCAAACCGATTTCTTCTGCTATCTTGGTTGCGTTTATGATGTAGAAGCTGATGTTCTTTTCTGCCAATTCTTTCTTGACCTTTGCACTCAAACGTTCAACGGTCTCTTTTGCAGAGAACATGGAGTTCAACAGGAACGTTCCGTTTTGTTTTATGCCCTTCAAAACTTCATACATGTTCATGTAGTTGAATACATGGCATGCAACGAAGTCAGGTGTCGTTACAAGGTAAGGAGAACGTATGACATTATCTCCGAAACGCAAGTGGGAGCATGTAAATCCACCCGATTTCTTACTGTCGTAAGAGAAGTACGCCTGACAGTATTTATTGGTGTTCTCTCCGATTATCTTGATGGAGTTTTTGTTTGCTCCGACTGTTCCGTCTGCTCCCAAACCATAGAATTTGGCTTCAAAAGTTCCTTCCGTCGCCATTGAAATTTCAGGCAACACAGGTAACGAACGATGTGTTACATCATCGACTATGCCGACTGTGAATTGGTTTTTAGGTTCCGCTGCTTTAAGATTTTCGACAACGGAAAGGATTTGTGCAGGTGTGGTATCCTTGGAAGAAAGTCCGTATCTGCCTCCTATAACCATAGGTTTGTTCGAGCATGAGCAAGAAGATACGGCTTCAACAACATCCAAATACAAAGGATCTCCGTTGGCACCGGCTTCTTTTGTTCTGTCCAAAACGCATATTCTCTTCACTGATTTCGGAAGGGCTGCAAAGAAATATTTCTTTGAGAACGGTCTGTAAAGGTGTACCGTTACCAATCCGAGTTTCTCGCCTTTCTTTGCAAGGTAGTCTATTACCTCTTTCACGGTATCGGAAACACTACCCATTGCAACTATGATGTTTTCTGCATCCGGTGCTCCGTAATAGTTGAACGGCTTGTATTCTCTTCCGGTTATTGCGGAGATTTTCTCCATGTAGTCTGAAACTATGTCCGGCAAGGCTTCATAATAAGGGTTGCTTGCTTCTCTTGCTTGGAAGAACACATCAGGGTTTTGTGCCGTACCTCTTGTTACAGGGTGTTCAGGGTTCAATGCTTCGTCTTTGTATTTTTTCAAAGCCTCTCTGTCAAGCAAAGCTGCCAAATCTTCCATATCCAAGGCTTCAATCTTCTGTATCTCGTGAGAAGTTCTGAAACCATCGAAGAAGTGCATGAACGGAATTCTTCCCTTTATTGCAGATAGGTGAGCAACTCCTGCCAAGTCCATTGCCTCTTGAACAGATGCGGAAGACAACATTGCAAAGCCTGTCTGACGGCAAGCATATACGTCGGAATGATCGCCGAATATAGAAAGAGCATGCGAAGCTATCGTTCTTGCCGTTACGTGCATAACGCCGGGTAGCATTTCTCCTGCTATTTTGTACATGTTCGGTATCATCAACAACAAACCTTGCGATGCAGTGAAAGTCGCCGATAAAGCACCTGCCTGCAAAGAGCCGTGCAAAGCACCTGCGGCACCAGCTTCAGACTGCATTTCAACCAACTTGACAGTCTCACCAAAAATATTTTTACGACCGTTTGCCGACCATTCATCGACATATTCCGCCATAGGTGAAGATGGCGTAATCGGATAGATGGCTGCGACTTCGCTGAACATGTATGCTACATGTGCGCAGGCTTGATTACCGTCGCAAGTCAGGAATTTCTTTTCTTTTGCCATTGTTGTAAATTATAAATGTTTCTAATTCTTTGATTGCTTGTCAACTTGCACCATATTATATGGTTGCTTCAAACTGCAAATGTACGAAGAAAAAACGGATTACTGCCGTTTGAGTTCTTCAAATCGGTGCTTCACCCGCATGGAATGAAACTTTAATTCGTCGCTTTTTGATTTATATTCTATCTTTTTCGGAATGAACGGAACAACTTGCCGGCACTTTGTTCCATGTATTCGATTGCCCCTATCGTAGGCGGATCGGGGCGATAGGTACCGTTGATGTCATACGGCACGCTGTAACTCCACACTCCGTTTCCTGCTGCCACCGCCGGCGAGTTCTGCTTAACGCTCAAATCTCCTTCAGAAGCGTTGTTAAACATGGGGTCTTTGAATATGCAGTTCACGAAACCGGCTGTCCGATTGGAGTATTTCTCGCTCTTTATTATGCAATTCTCGAAATGCTTTTCGCTTGAATTTTCATTGATGAAGTCGAACTCAATTTCCTCTGCGGCGAGACTTCCGTATATTATGCAGTTGTAGAAATTCGCCTGTGTTATGGGGCGATACTGCAATGTATTGTTTATGTCAAGATAATAATCGTTCAAAATCAAGCATGGTTTGGTTCTCGTATTATACCGCCAATAGTTCGCAAAGGTGCAATGGACGAAATTGTAACTGCCTCCCAGAGAAAGAGCCACGGCATAGCTTCCGCAATTCTGCACAATCAGATTTTGAGCCTCCACAGTTGCCCCACGGGAATACAGCCCTATGTTGGAGCAATTCTCAATCCTTACATTGCTCAACGTAAGCGTTGCAACATTGTTCACACATGTATCGACTATTATGCCGGTCGTACAGTTCTTTATCACGACATTGTCCAAGGTATTGTTCTTGCTGCCGGCTATGAACCTGAGGCACCCCCATTGTCCTGCGGTCGTGGCATAATGTTCGTCTTTCCGCATGCTTTCAAAAGCAACAGGAGAGGATATATCGCCATTTGCCTTCAATGTTCCGTCTTTATAAACCCAAAACTCAGAACCCTTGTTCAGGTGTATCTTTGTTCCTGCCTCCAAATTGAGGACAAAAGCAGAATCGACTACGCAATTACCCAAGATGATATGCGGTTTATCCGATTTCCAATGTATTTCATTGCCGCTTACAATGCAACCACTCGTCTCCCCTCCCTCGTCGGCAAGAGAATATCTGATTGTATCGTATCCGTTGCCCGAGTTCCTTTCGCTCAAAAGGTAGTGGCTCGGTTTATGATAATATGCGTCCTGTCCGTATGCCTGTAAAATCACGGATTGTGTCTTTCCGTTGAAAGCGAAGACTATTTCGTCTTCGACCAATAAAGGATTGGATTGATTGTTAGGGTTGAGTTCCACCCTCACAAAGACATACATGCTGTCTTTCGCACCGATTTCCACATCCTTTGCCACGAGAGAATTATCCCCGTCAACATTCAAGCGAAAGTAACTCGCCGCTCCGTTCTTCAACGAAACCCTGTCAATCTTCACAGGCTTGCTTTCCCTGTTATAAACAACAAGAGTTTTGGTAACCGAACCCACGGTTGTGAAAACGGTATCGAAACTCACTGTATCGCTACCGAAAGACAATGTAACTTCCCTCCCCTCTGCGAAATTTTCTTCCTTGATGCAGGAAGAAAATATAACGCCGAGAAGATTTACTGCCAAAAACGCAAATATTATCGACCGAATGGTTTTCACTTTATTGCGTTACTTGATTTCTATCAACACATATTTCTGATTGCCCATGCCGAGTTTTTCAGCGTATTCCAACTGATACGAACCGCTTTTGCCGCTCTCTTTCAAGAATGGGTCATCGCATTTATGTTCCTTGGCAACCAAATCGAGAGAAGCTCTGTCCGCTGCAACTATATCCTTGGAAGCAACCATTCCTATATCGTTGCAGAAAGGTTTCGGAGCTCTTGCCGAACAATCGCATGCTGCCGAAATATTCGCCAAAACATTTATGAATACCATAGGCTTGGTTTTCCATGCCACGTATGCGTACTCCACAAGTCTTTCCATGAAAGTACTGCCGGCAAGTTCCACTTGCTTGGGCGAGAATAGCTTCAACGGACATTCGGCTATACATTTTGCACAACCGATACACTTTGTCGTATCTATATGTATGCCTCCGTCCAAACTCAAAGCGGCGGCAGGACAATTCTTTACGCAACTTCCACAACCCACGCACTTCTCGGGAGTGTTGATTTGCGGATAGTCCGTTGCATGCTGAGCCATTTTGCCTCCCGGAGAAGCAAATCCCATGGCAAGGTTCTTTATAGCACCGCCGAAACCTGCCGAACCATGACCTTTGAAATGGGAATATATGATATAGTTGTCGTAATCCATGAAACCTTTTCCCAACTTGACGCTCTTGCCATAGTGTTGCAAGCCCATACCTGTAGTAGGCACTTCTATCTCACCGTCTTTGTCCAAAATATCTATGGGAGCGAAAGTGAAACCATGCCTTTTTGCCAAAGCGATGTGCTGATCGGTATATCTTCTTTGACCGACATACAAAACGTTTGTTTCAACCCATGTTGCCTTTGTCTTTTCCATCAGAGGTCTTGTCAACTCAGGATTGAGGAAATTCTGATTTCCCTCTTCGCCGAAGTGAATTTTCACACCGATTTTTCCGCTCGGCTTCTCACCCAAAGCCTCATAAAGTTTAAGGACATTCTCGGGAGTGATTTCCCTGATGAAATACACCACAGAAACATCTTTCTGACCGTGATAATCCTTCTCATCTATCCGCTGAGCCATCGTTCCGGACAAAGCAACCGTCAATAAGGCTGCAAACAACAATACTTTTCTCATCTGATTCTACGGTTTTGTTTTATTGTTTCTTCAAATTCAGCCGCAAAGATATACATTCCACGAAAAACACGAAATATCGGCGATGTTAAAAATTACCTCTGCGAAGCCATTCTTCCAAAGAAATAAGCCCGCAAGCCGTATCTGCACATATAAATAATGTATGGAACATATGATAAGCACATTCGCCTGACACGGAAAAGGACTTTGATACCACACCTACTCGACAATCAATTTTTTCGCAACATTTCCGAACCTTATTATATATGTTCCTTCCGACAAATCGCTGACATCTATCTGCATTTGCTTCTTTCCTGCCCCTGCTTCCGCAGTTTTCACTCTTCTGCCTCTTATATCGAATATCTGCACTCGCTCACTTTCATGCAACGTCTCGAACTCCAAAATGACGAAATCTTTCGCAGGATTGGGATAAAATATGAATGCTTTTTCATCTACAGTTGCATCGTCCAACGACATCATTACCACAAGCGTCAACATTATTGTACTGTCGCAACCATCTACCGTTTGCAGGTGCTGCGTATATGTTCCGGCTTCACTTTCGTTGAAGCCAAAGTTCGTATAAGTCTCACCCCTGTTGATTATCGCCAGAACTCCGATTTGGTAAGAAGGATTAACAGTAAGGTCGAGCGTTATTGTACTGTCGCAACCGTTTGCACTTTCCATGGTTCTCGTATATATTCCTGTCTCGCTTGCGTTGAAACCGTTCTCCGTGTAAACCGTACCTTCGCACACGGTTGCCGTGAATGTCGTCGTTGAGTTGGGTTTCATCGAAAGGTTCAATGTTACTATACTATCACAACCATTGGAAGTTTGCAAGGTCTGCGTATATGTTCCGGCTTCACTCTGTTCAAACCCGTTCTCAGAATAAGTCGTTCCCTCGCAGATTTCAGCATCGATGATACTTGTCAAAGCCGAATTAACCGTAAGATTAAGCGTAATGATACTGTCGCAACCATTGATGGTTTGCAATGTTTGAGTATATGTACCTGCTTCGTTGACATTAAAGCCGTTCTCCGTATAAACACTGCCCTCGCAGATTTCTGCATTTATGGTATCATGATAAACATGGTTGACTGACAAGGTAAGAACGATTACACTGTCGCAACCGTTTATTGTTTGCAAAGTATCGCTATATGTTCCCGCCTGCGTCAGGTCTCTGCCATGGAAGTCGTAGGCCTCGTTACTGCATATCGTTGCTGAAAGCGGAGTGGTGGCAACATGGTTGACTGACAAGGTAAGAACTATTACACTGTCGCAACCGTTTATTGTTTGCAATGTATCGCTATATGTTCCTGCCTGCGTCAGGTCTCTGCCGTGAAAGTCGTAGGTTTCGTTACTGCATATCGTTGCTGAAAGCGGAGTGGAGGCAACAGGGTTGACTGACAAGGTAAGAACGATTACACTGTCGCAACCGTTTATTGTTTGCAATGTATCGCTATATGTTCCAGCCTGCGTCAGGTCTCTGCCATGGAAGACGTAGGCCTCGTTACTGCATATCGTTGCTGAAAGCGGAGTGGTGGCAACAGGATTGACTGACAAGGTAAGAACTATTACGCTGTCGCAACCGTTTATTGTTTGCAAAGTATCGCTATATGTTCCCGCCTGCGTCAGGTCTCTGCCATGAAAGTCGTAGGTAGTTCCTTCGCAAATTGCATCGTAAATCTCTTGACGAGAAATGTTTCTTTCAAAGTTCGCCGTGAAAGTTGTATCCTGCGTTACCGTAATCGTGCGAGGGTTATCTGTACTGCCATCGTTCCACGCAGTAAAATGATAACAAGAAACAGGAGTGGCTGTCAATACCTTCTCCGGACAGTTTTCTCCCGAACTTATTCCCACAATACCGAAGGTTGTATCGCTCGACGAAACGTTAAGTTCAAAAGGCGTATCCTCGGAAATACGTCCTGCGAAAACCGTATTCCAATAGCTCCCTTCATAAGCGTCAATAGTTCCGCACGGTACTGTCAAAGTGCAGGTCGAACCAACGCCGATGAAAGCAGAAGAATCGAGGGAAGGCGGCGTTACTGTCAAGCATTTGACAGAAGTCAAACCGCTGCAACCCCAAAACGTATATTTATCGATAGAAGTAACACTGTTCGGAATGGTAACCGAAGTTAAGTTTCTGCATTTGATAAACGCATGACTTCCGATAGAAGTAACACTGTTCGGAATGGTAACCGACACAAAACTGCAAGAACGAAACGCCTCCGCTCCGATAGAAGTAACGCTGTTCGGAATGCTTATCGAAGTCAAACCGCTGCAACCAAAAAACGCTCCCTGTCCGATAGAAGTAATGCTGTTCGGAATGGTAACGGAAGTTAAGCTTGTACACACAATAAACGCATAATTTCCGATAGCAGTAACGCTATACGTATTGTTATTGTAGGTTACAGCGGAAGGAATATTCACAGTGCCGGAAATAGCTGAACTGTCTTGTTGAGCAACTTTCACCGAATTATTATCAATTACCCAATACTTCAGTCCCTCAAAAGTGAAAGTTTGTGCGGTAAGTACACTTGTCAGCAATATGCCGCACATAGAAAGTAACAGTCTCTTCATAATTGTTGTTGCTTTATCGTTAAACATTTGCAAAGGTAGCAAGAAATCCCGTTCAAACCAAATTTCAGAGAGTTAGATCGCAATTTCTACCGATTTTCATTGACGAGACGACGTGTTCTTATCTCTTTTCAAGGCATAACACATTCGAAACACCACATACAAAACCTTGAAAAACCGACAAGAAAGTCCTTTCATCAAACCATTCTTGCCATGCAACCTATCGAAAGTGTGTTTTGATAATTGTTTGAAAGTCAATGCTTGCCATGAGACTTGAAAATTTTTCTTCTTTTTATTGTTGCAGATTTGCGAAATCGTATTACCTTTGCAGTGTACTATTGCACTAATACACTAAAACAGTATAAGAGATGATTGAGATTAAAGATTTGACTTTCGGGTATAAGAGAAACAAACCTGTTTTGCAGAATGTAAATCTTGAATTGAAGCAAGGATACATTCACGGGCTGCTCGGCAAGAACGGCATCGGCAAAACAACCCTTTTGAAACTGATTGCCGGCTTGCAATTCCCAGACAAAGGCACGATAATGGTGAAAGAGTTCGTCCCTTCGCAAAGAAAGGTGGCTTTTTTGAGCAATATGTTCTTCTTGTCGGAAGATTTGTATGATTCGAAGTTGACGATAGAGAAGTTTCTCAAAGTAAATTCGGTTTTCTATCCCGATTTCTCGAAAGAGAACTTCCTTTCCTATCTTACGGACTTTGAAATCGAGGACATCAAACAACGCTTGGACAAACTCTCATACGGAACGAGGAAAAAAGTTCTCATTGCATTCGGTCTTGCATGCCGTTGCAAACTGATGCTGCTCGACGAGCCGACGAACGGACTTGACATTCCTTCAAAGAGTCAGTTCAGGAAAGTAATGCTTCGGGCAATGACGGATGAGAGTTGCATAATCATCTCGACGCATCAGGTGAGGGATTTGCACAATCTTATCGATTCGGTCTTGATTCTTGATCAGACGAATGTGTTGCTCAATGCCACGAGTGCGGAAATATGCGACAAAATATACTTCGGGCTTACGGACAAAATGCCTGCCAACGAAAAACTGCTATATTCGGAAGACTCCTTGGGCGGTTTGCAGATTGTGAAAGAGAACACGGAACACAGGGAAAGCAATCTTGACATAGAGTTGCTGTTCAATGCAGTGTTTTCCAACAAAACAAGATTCAAAGAATTGTTTCCAGCAAAAACGGAATAGGAGGTAGGAGATGGAATTCAGTTTCAAGCGATTTTTCGCATTGATGAGAAGATACTTTTACAGTTATCAATGCATGATCTGTTTAATTCTTATTTTGTGTTTTCTATTTGGGATTTACATGGGTTGGCAAGATGATGACGATCATGATGGTCTGGTAATATTGGTAACCATGTTGTTGTACATGGTTACTGCACTATCTTTCTTTCCGGAGCTTATGATGCGAAAAGAGAGAAAGAACTTTCTTTTATTGCCTGCAACGGCTTTGGAAAAATATATGTGTTCACTTTTTATCAGTGGAGTTTGCGTTCCTTTTTTCGTTGGTATTATAACGCAAACAGGGATTTACATAGGATACCAGCACAACGTGCATAACTTGGAAACATTTAATGTATTAAGCGATTGGTTTTGGAAAAATCCCGAGAGGACTTTGTTAACATGTGGAGTATGTGTAAGTATTATGTGTTATCTATCCGTATGTGTACCGTTGGGAGGAGTATTGTTCCTTTACTTGATAGGAATTTTATTGTTCCTATACGAAGAATATAAAGAGTTTGTCATCACAAAAATTACAATTGATAATAATGCTTGTGCTGATGTGTTTCAGAATACTATGTACACCTTTTGGACATGGGCATTTGCAATAATGATACCAGTTTTCTTGGGCTTGGCATATTTAGGATTGAAAGAGAAAAGGGCGTAATATGATAATGCAATCACAAACTCCGATTTTCCAACAGCTTGCTTTCAAGATATGCGATGAGATTTTGGATAACAAATTTCAAACCGACAGTCGCATACCCTCGGTGAGAGAGTTGGCTGCCGATTGCGAGGTTAATCCGAATACGGTCTTGAAGTCGTACGAATGGTTGACCAACAAGGGAATAATATACAACAAAAGAGGATTGGGATATTTTGTATCCGTTGAGGCGGTCGGGCTTATTCTCGAATTGAGACGGCAACAATTCACGGGGCAATACCTGCCTGTCGTGTTCAGAGCGATGAACCAGCTGTCCATAAGCATGGAAGAGGTATCGGAATTATATGAAGAGTATAACAAAACGAATAAACAATAGACAATATGAAAGTAAGACTCAGTACGAAGTTGACTTTGGGCTTCGTTATCTTAATGATAATTGCCACAATCGGTGCAATGAAAGTGGCACAAACCGAAGCAATAAATTGTAACGCCAAGGCTTTGCCGGCAAATCATCAAAACAAATAACGGATATGGAATTTAATTTGAAGAGAATGTTGCTTGTGTTGAAAAGAATGTGCATGCTTTATTTCAAAGACCTGCTTTATCTTTTCGTTGTACTGTTCGCAATCGGCGTCTTGACGCCTAAACTGTTCGGAAGGGAAACACTTGTGTTTATATACGGCTTCATAGTGCTTGTCATACTCGCTCAATTTTCTTTCAGGGAGTATAAAACAAAACAAGGGCGTACGGCGATTTTGCTTCTGCCCGCTTCCAATTTCGAGAAGTACGTTGCGGAAATTTTATTCATCATGTTGGTGTATCCTGTCGTTTTGGGAATAGCCTCTTTGGCAGGTCTCATGGTGGGAGATTTGATTTTCTTGAAAGCAAATACCATCATAAGCGATTTGAACTTCATGTTGAAGCAGTTGCTCGGCTATGAATATTGGGATTTTGGCTTTCTGCTCATCGGAACGGCTTTCTGCTTTGCGTTATTCTTCGGTTCATTGCTGTTCAAGAGGTTTTCGGCACTCAAAATGTTCGCAATATTTTGCGTAGGCATGGTCGGCGTGGCGGTATTCGGTGTGGAACTATATTCGCCTGAGAATATGCAATGGTATGACAGCCGATTTGCACAAGAATACATCAATGTGTTCGGCAATATCATGGATTTATATCTTCCATGGGCTGTCGGAATAAGTGCAGTGTTCTTTATAGTGATTGCATATTTGAGATTAACGGAAGAAATGGTCTGAAAAATGAATTATAAGAAAGTAAGAAAAACAACCAAGCTCCTTATCGGCTTCATCATTGCCTTTTTGCTGTCGGGATATATCGTTTTCAAGATAGCGGATTACAAAGGCATCAAAGCAGTCGAAAGAGCCGAAAAAGCAGGACGAAGTTTGACGAAACCGAACGAAAGTGTATCGACAATTAAAAACAGAATTAAAAATGAAAGAGTTAAGACCATCAAAATGGATACCATTATTATTTCTCCTGATGGGGACACTGTGTACAGCAGCTCAACATCGGTTGACGTTGATTGGTAACATAACGGACGAAAAAAGCAACGAGCCTGTTGCTTTCTGCAATGTAGTGCTGATGAATGCGGACGGCATGAAGACAATCACCGGTACATCGACCGATGAGAAAGGTTTCTTCGTGTTGAAGCTCAAAGGAAGCGAACCTTGTGTGTTCCATGCAAGTTATATAGGCTATGAAAATATCTCTTTCGAGATAAACCCGAAAGAATTGGCTGCGAACAAGCAGGATACTCTCTTTCTGTACAATTTGAAAATGCTATCCGTCAGCGAAGAATTGCAGGAGGCGAAAGTGGTTGCCAAGATAAAACGCTACGAGATGAATGCGGATAAACTCATCATGAATGTCGATGAGGCGACAACGGCAACCGTGGTAACGGCTTTCGATTTGCTGCGAAAGGTTCCCGGAGTGGCAATAGACAAGGACGATAATCTTACGCTCAACGGGCAGGGCGGCGTGTTGTTCCAGTTCAACGGCAGAGACATGCGGCTCGGCTGGGAAGCGATAAAGGCAATGCTTAAAGGTATGAACCCTCAGCAGGTGGAAAAATTCGAAGTCATCACCAATCCTTCGGCGAAATACGATGCGGAAGGTTCCGCCGGCATCATCAACATAAAGATGAAGAAGAACCAAAACTTCGGTTTCAACGGCTCTGCCAATGCAGGAGCATATTACGATACGGAGTTGTCCCTTACAGGCGGCTTCAACCTTAACTATGTCGATGACAAATGGACGACAAGCCTTAATTACGGTTACTCTAATTGGAAAAGCAATGCCTCTGAGACTGCCGACCGATACTCTTTTTTGAGCCCGACCGATACAATGCGTTTCTTCACGCCGGAATACGAATCTTTGTGGAATGGTGGCGGTCATAACGTGTCCTTTTCCGCCGATTACCTTATCGATGACAATAATTCCGTAGGTATTTACACCACATACAACAACTACAATCAACCCGAACAAAATTATTTGTATCAACAAAAAATATCTCAAAGTCCTTCGCTCGATCGCTTCTTCAGAAGCGTTGATTACAGTTCGTTGAAAAAAGGTTCTTCGAACAATCTGCTGCTCGGAAGCACTTATCTGCATAAGTTCGACAGCCTCGGAACGAAATTGCAATTCGACGTCAGCGGAACAATCAACTCTTCCGATGACATGAATAACGTATATACGGACTACGTTCTGCTTGCCAACGACAGCATCTACAAGAAAGAACTTGTGGAAAACAGCGTAAAGAACTCCTATAATACCTTTGTGGCAAAGGTGGATTTCCAAAAGCCGACATTGAAATACGGTACCTTCGAGGCAGGGGCAAAGGTTGCTCTCACCTCTTTGGACAATGATTTCGTGAAAGCCGAGAGCATGGCAGAGAGAGTGCAGAACAATTTCCTCTTTTCGGAAGACATCATCGCCGCATACCTTTCCTATTCCAAGAACTTGGGTAAGAATACCTCTCTTCGGGCAGGGTTGAGGTTCGAACACACCAAGACAAAGGGCGAAACGGCAGGCAGCGACAGCACGAATACTAATTCATACTCGGATTTGTTCCCTAACATTTCGATAAATCACAACTTCAATCAATCCAACAGCCTTTCTCTAAGCTACAATTACCGGATTTCCCGCCCTTCTTACGACCAACTGAACCCGTTTTTGCAAAAAGCGTCTGATTATTCTTACAGTAGCGGCAATCCTTTCTTGAAACCGCAATACACTCACAATATCGGCTTGAATTATTCGCTCTTTTACATGGCATTTCTTAGCGTAAACTACGGTTACGGCAGCGATTTCGTAAGTGATGTCGTTCTTCCGTATGGTGCTGATGGTAGTACGTTGGAACGTCCCGACAATATAGCGACAAGTCAAAACTTAAACATTGGATTGAGCTTCGTTGCCCCTCTTACGAAATGGCTGGATGTGAACTTCTACGGGCAGATAAATTACACCGATGTCGCTTACATGCAGCAGAATACGGAAATAAAGATAAACAATACTTCCTACATGTGTTTCGCTTCGGTGAATTTCACCCTCCCTGCCAAGATTAAACTTTCTCTGAGCGGTCATTACATGAGCGGAGGCTTGTGGGCGATGTACAAATACGGCGATTCCTATTCCTTGAACCTCGGTTTATCGAGAGCATTCTTGAAAGACGACAAATTGAATGTAAGCATCGGTGCCAACAATTTGTTTGCCAAGAGAGACATAAGCAGCGAATTTACCCAGAACAATATGTATCAAACAGTCAATACCCACATTCCGGGAACCATGTTTTCGATCAACCTGCGATACAACTTCGGAAAGATGTACCAAAACAAGAAGTTGAGCAAAATAAAGTCCGATGACATGGACGACAGAGCCTCAGGCGGAACAGGCAACAACAAAGGCAGCAAATAATAACATTTTCTTGTATTTTCGGATTTCGGGTGTACGGCGGTCTAAGCAAAGAGTATTCCGCCGCACGCCCGAAACCTTTTTTTCACCGCATCGATTTCTTATTCCGCAAAACCACCTTGTAACCGATCACCTTACAATGCGTAAACCGAAACGCCGTTTCGGCAAATTCTTTCGGCGTTTCATTTTCGTGAATCGCCGTTTCGCCGGAATGGAAGGGCGTTTCGTTAAAAGGTTGATTTGAAAACGTTTGACAAAAGGGCGTTTTTCGCTTGACGCAAGGGCGTATGCGGATTTGTTCATTTCGGGAAAAATGCCTACATTTGCAAACTCATACCTGTATGAAGGCAGGTGTGTTCATGGTGGAACCAACATAATTTTGTATGGATTTTATAGAAGTTAATTCAGAAATAGGACAGCTCGAGGCTGTGATACTTCACACTCCCGGTTCGGAGATAGAACAAATGACTCCGGGCAATATACACAAGGCTTTGTACAGTGATTTGCTGAATTTGAACATTGCGAAAAAGGAATATTCGTATTTCGAGACTGTTTTGTCGAAATGGGCGAAGACTTATCAGGTTATGGATTTGTTGACGCAGGTCTTGTCTCAAAGTACGGCTAAAAGCGAGTTGTTGAACAAGGTATTGAGTACTGAAAACATGCAATTTCTCTTTCCGGATTTGATAGAATTGCCGGCAGACCGTTTGGCAAAATATCTGATTGAGGGTTACCCGTACATAAAGGGCGTTCACCCCAAGGAATTCGAAGAGGAAAGGTTCATGCTTAAACCTTTGTATAATTTATTCTTCACAAGAGATGCCTCTTCCTCCGTTTACGACAATGTTCTCATTCATTCGATGAGTACGAAAGTGCGAGACAGGGAAAGCTATATAATGGAGAGCATATTCAAACACCTTTTCGGTGCAGGCACGATAAACCCCAAGCTATCGGAAGGGACTCACACCGAAGGCGGAGACGTGCTTATCGCAAGGGAAGATGTATTGTTTGTCGGCAATGGCTGTCGCACGAACAAAAAAGGCATCGAATTTTTGGCGAAATACTTTGCCTCCCGTAAGGACAGGCAACACATAATCGTGCAAGAACTGCCTGAACAACCCGATTCGTTCATTCATTTGGATATGGTCTTCACTATGTTGGATAAAAACAAGTGTATGGTCTATGCACCTTTGATTTTGAACTCCGACAGCGGATTTGCCACAACCCATATAGAGATAGACAACGGTCAAATACGCTATCACGAAAGAGAAAACTTCCTTGAAGCGACCAAATGCGTAGGCTTTGATTTGGAACCGGTGATTTGCGGAGGCGACGACCTGTGGTATCAACAGAGAGAGCAGTGGCACTCCGGTGCAAACTTCTTTGCATTGGGCGAAGGCAAGATTTTGGGTTACGCACGCAACACTCATACCATCGAAGCATTGAACAAAGCCGGCTTTGACGTATTGAGGGCGGAGGATGTATGCTCCGGCAAAGAGGATATGCACTCGCACGAAAAGTTTGTCGTAACATTCGAAGCTGCGGAACTGCCACGCGGTGGCGGCGGGGCAAGATGTATGACCATGCCGGTGAAACGCAAAAATGTAATATGGTAAAAATACCGCAAAACTAATATTCAAACACACAGATGAAGAGATATAACCTGATAAACAACGTACTCGGTTGGGCGGTCTTTATAGTTGCCACAACGGTTTACCTCATCACCGCCGAGCCTACGGCATCGTGGTGGGATTGTGGGGAATACATTGCAACGGCAGACAAATTGCAGGTCGGCCATCCGCCGGGAGCACCTACTTTCCAACTGATAGGAGCTTTGTTTTCCAACTTCGCAGGCAGCGATGTAACCAAAACGGCTTACACAATCAACGCAATGAGTGCCTTATGCAGCGGTTTCACCATACTGTTCCTCTTCTGGTCGATTACGATGTTGGCGAAGAAATTCGTGAAAAAGGCGGAAGAGATGACGACTGCCCAGATGATAGCCATCTTCGGAAGCGGTATCGTCGGCAGTTTGGCTTACACTTTCTCGGATACCTTTTGGTATTCTGCCGTTGAGGGAGAGGTGTATGCGATGAGTTCATGCTTTACAGCCATAGTGTTTTGGGCAATACTGAAATGGGAATCCCAAGCAGACGATGCCCACAACCTGCGTTGGTTGGTGCTTATCGCATTTTTGATAGGCATAGCCATAGGAGTACACTTGCTGAACCTGCTTACCATTCCTGCAATCACCTACGTATATTACTTCAAGAAATTTCCGAACGTTCAAAAAGGAAGAAAGAAAAAGTTTGTCCTTGTCGGCTTGGTGTCGATGATTTTGGTGGCATTCATATTGTATTTCGTCGTGCCTTACATCGTTATCTTCGCAGGCAAGTTCGAGATATTCTTCACCAATTCCATCGGAGCGCCGTTCAATACCGGTACGATAATCTACTTCTTGCTTCTCATCGCTGCCATAGTCTTCGGATTGTATTACACGAAGAAGAAAAACAAACCCGTATGGAATGCGTCCATTCTGTCATTGCTTTTCATATTGGTGGGATACACCACATTCTTTGTCTTGGTCATAAGAGCCAATGCCAATACGCCGATAAACGAAAACGCTCCCAAGGATGCAACTTCCCTGTTGACCTATCTGAACAGGGAACAATATGGAGACACACCGCTTTTCCACGGACAGTATTACACTGCTACTCCGATAGAACAAAAAGACGGTACACCGAAGTACATCAAGGATGAAAAGACAAAGAAATACATCGAAGTCAGACAGGGAGGCAAAGTCGTGTATGACAGCAAGCACACGACCATCTTCCCAAGAATGTACTCTAATGACGCAAGCCGTAATCACCCTGTTTATTACAAGATGTGGAGCGGCATAAAGGAAGGTTCGGATAGAAAGCCTACTTTCGGAGAAAACCTTACCTATTTCTTCCGTTACCAGATAAACCACATGTATTGGCGTTACTTTTTATGGAACTTTGCCGGCAGACAAAACGATATTCAAAGCTTCGGTCTGAATTACTCTGGCTATGAGCCGATGTCGGAAAGCAACGGAACGAAAGACCTTTTGCATGGAAACTGGATAACAGGCATAGATTTCATCGACGCATGGAGGCTCG
This sequence comes from uncultured Bacteroidota bacterium, assembly GCA_900545215.1. Lineage (GTDB taxonomy): Bacteria > Bacteroidota > Bacteroidia > Bacteroidales > P3 > Onthomorpha. The sequence continues at coordinate 12,374 of UQXW01000021.1, read as the reverse complement.
GTCCTCAAACAGACATGCCGTCCGATTTGGCGAACAACCTGGGCAAGAACCGTTTGTTCTGTTTACCGCTTCTATTGGGAATAGCAGGTTTGCTTTTCCATATAAAGAAAAACCCGAAAGATGCCTTTGTCGTCTTCCTTTTATTCTTCATGACAGGCTTGGCAATCGTTCTTTACCTTAACCAGCCGCCTTGCCAACCGAGAGAAAGGGATTATGCTTACGCAGGCTCGTTCTATGCCTTTGCAATATGGATCGGTTTGGGCGTTTACGGTATATTCGAATGGTTGAAGAAATTGAAAATGCCCGAGAATGCCAAAGCCATTGCCATAACCGTTGTATGCTTCTTTGCAGTGCCGATGCTCATGGCAAATCAGGAATGGGACGACCACGACCGTAGCGGCAGGTATCTTACAAGGGAATTTGCAAGAAACTATCTTGAAAGTTGCGAACCGAATGCCATTCTGATAACCTTTGGAGACAACGACACTTTCCCGCTATGGTACGCACAGGAAGTGGAGGGGATACGAACCGATGTGAGGGTATTGAACTATACACTTTCCGGAATGCACTGGTATGTCGAGCAACTATATAATAAGGTGTATAAGTCCGAGAAACTTCCGTTCACTTTGGACAAGTCCTACTATCGTTTGGGTCTCGATGTCTCGCTTTTGGTTCCGTCGAACGAACCTGCACGGGACGTAAGAAGTGTTCTGAAGGAGTTGATGACCAACCCGCAAACCACAATCTTCCAACCGAACGGCGACTCCTTGAAAGTGTTGCAGACGAACCACTTCTACATACCTTTCAATAAGGCGGAAATGGCAGCGAAAGGCATATACCCCAAAGAGTTGGTCGATAACCAAGAAGGCAGAGTGGAGTTCTCGATTCCTGTAAGGGAGGGTTACCAATACGAACAGTTGATACGCAACGAGTTGATGTTCCTCGACATTTTGGGAACCAATGCTTTCAAACGTCCTATATACGTAATGAATCCGCGATACCTGCAAAAGGTGTTCCCGAACATTACTGAATATATTCGTCAGGAAGGTTTGGTTTACCGTATCGTGCCTTACAGAGCCGGAGGAGCTTTTGAAACGGCACGCAGTTTCGATTTGATGAACAAGAAATTCCAATGGGGCGGAGTGAACGACCCTAAGGTTTATCTTGAAGACGCTGTCAGCATGAACAACTCGAAAAACATGAGACAAAACTACGTCTTGCTTGCAAGCCAACTTACGGATAAGGGACAGAAAGACAAGGCTCTTGTAACCTTGAACAAAGCCCTCGAAGAGTTCCCTGACAACAAACTACCGTTCGACCGTTTCGATATATCGCTTGCCGAAGCCTTCTTCAAGGCAGGGGACGCTGCCAAAGGCAAAGAGGTTTTGAACATCATAATCGACCATTACACCTCGCATTTGAACTATTACAAGCGGTTTACCGGCAAGAAGGCTCGCAGCGTAGAGGGTGAAAAACAACTCACGGTTTATTTGCTTTCCGAATTGAGCAACATGGCTCAGCGTTACGACCTTCAAGATGAGGTTAAGAAGCTGTCTCGAATTCCGGAAGTCGCACAAGTAGCCAAAGCAAACGATATAAGGGATTTGATAAACACCTATTCTCAGCAACTCAATGAAGCCTCGCAGAAAGCCCAAGGCGGAAACAAAGCCGAAGCCGAAGCAATATTCAACGAGGTTTTGAACGGAATAGAGCAGAACCTTATCGACATCGGAAACGAGCAAATAACAGAGCATGCTTCCAATATGTTGCAGTTCATTTACTCCATTGCACAGCGAACAGGCATGACAAACATCAGCGGAAAGATAGAGAGCAACCCTCGTTTCGCCGCTCTTGTGAGCCAAGCCTCGCAACCTATGCAGGCAATGAACGAATAGTTTGAACTCATTGTTAAGTTCATATTACCAAGCCGTCTGTTCCGTGCAAGCAAATACAAGGAACAGACGGCTTCTTTTTGTACCCTTGCATCCGAATGCCGTTTCGACAAAATAAAACGCCGAAAGAATTTTCTCAAACGTCGATTCGTTTCGCCGAAACGGCGTTTTGTTTCAGTCTTTGTTTATGAGTGATTTTTCGGGATTGTTGTCGGCGGTTTCAGATGGTGATTTCGCCATGGAAGACGAAGTCGGCTCCTCCTTTGAGGAAGACTTCGGAAAAGGCATCGCCTTTTTTGATGTAGGAAACCTGCAATCTGCCTCCTTTGGCAAGCACCGTGGTTGTGTATTTGCCGGAAGGTTTGTTTTGTCGTAAGGCTGCGGCTATGGCGGCTGCCGTTATGCCCGTGCCGCAGGCAAGGGTTTCGGCTTCGACGCCTCTTTCGTATGTGCGGATTGCAATGGTGTTGTCGTCTTCGAGGCTTACGAAATTCGCATTGCAACCATTGTATAGTTCAAAGCGGGTGTCATATCTCAGTTTTCTGCCTTCCGTCATCAAGTCCGAGTTATCCGGATTATCGACAAAGCGAACGAAGTGCGAAGTTCCGGTGTTCATGTATATGCCGTCGGGAAACCTTGTGATAAGAGAGGGCGAGACCATTTGCAAACTCACGCCGTCTTTCTCCACTCTGCCTTTGTGTATCCCGTCGGGGGCTTCGAATATGCAGTCTCTCTCGAATAATCCTGCCGCAGCGGCGTATGCAATGATACATCTGCCACCGTTGCCGCACATCATGCCTCCCGAACCATCGGGATTGAAGAACTGCATGGCGAAATCGGTGCTTCTGCTTTCTTCAAGCAAGATAAGTCCATCGCTTCCCACGCCGAAATGGCGGTTGCAGAGGCGTTGTATTTGCAATTCGGTGAAATCGTGATGCGGATTGCGATTGTCTATAATTACGAAGTCGTTTCCCGCACCCTGATATTTGTGAAATCGGATTGTCATTTCGTACTGAATTTGTAGAGCAGCGACAGACCCAAACGCCAATTTGCCAAGCGGTCTTTGCAAACGGCATCCTCGTATTTGACATTAGTATATTCCACCGTGCCGCAAAGCAGGAAATCTTTGCTCAGGTGAAAATCGACTCTCGGAGCAATGCGGAATACATTCTCCAAGGACATTGCCGAACCGTAACGGTGATGATAATTATTGTCTTTGCCTCCGTGGGAAGCATATCCGAGAAATATCGCAGGCGTGAAACGTCCTGCATTGAAGATTGCCTCGAACCATACGGCACTTATTGCGGTCGCTTTGTAGTCATAGCCTTTATGAAATTCCTTAGGCTCGCTTGAATAAAAGCCTCCGAATAAGCAGTAATCGTTCATGTTTTCTCCCCAAACGGCTTGGAGTTTGAGATTGAGCGTTTCGGTCTTGTAATTCAAGAAAGCATTGAATGCGTATGTCGTAAGTCGGTCGTCGTATTCCTCTCTCGGCCGGATGGATTTCATTTCACCCGTAAAGCCTGCAAAAATCGCATCTTTGATGAACTGAAATTGCAGGTTGACTTCCGGTGTAAGGGTTCGGGATTGCTGTTTGTAGTCTCTTGTGCCGTTTATGCCTATCGAAGCATAATCCTTTTGCAAGCCGAGCGAGCCGACAAGGTTCACCTCGCTGACGGGTGAGTAATCCAACCGCAGTTGATTAAGTCTTGAAAAAGGGTGAAAGGGCGTTCCGTTGTTCAATTCCTGCATTTGCGGCATCATCTCTGGGACGCAGAAAACGCTCCATGCATGTCCTGCGGTCAGAGAGAATGTTCCGTTACGGCTTATCTTCACATTGGCTTGGCGAAGTCGGAGAAGGTGCATGGCGGCATCGCTTTGCCCCGTGAAATCCGCCTCTATGTTTCCGACGACTTTCCAATCTGCCACGTTATTGAGGTATATCCTTGTTCCTATCCTTGTCGTTGCGGCGGAGAAATTGTGGTTTGCTTTGTCGTTCAGGTCTCTGCCGTCTTCCGAATAGCGAGGCGGCAAAGGGTACAGGCTCAACAGCCCGTCTCTTGCCCCTGCCGTATGTCGGCTGTTGAGGAAATATTGAGGATTTATCCAACCATAGAATTCGAAATCGTAGTTTTTCTCCTGTGAAAAGCCCTTAATGCCGAATAAGGTCAAAAACAACAGGAATAATGCTTTACTGCGAGACTGCAATTTCATCTTTCGTTTATTTCTTTTTCAGGTTGGCAATCGACAATATAATTCCCAATGCCACGCCGAGCAGTGCCGCAAAAAGAACACGGTATTGCGGCGGAAGCATAAAGGTTATGGTGTGTGCGGGATACCAGAAGAAAGGTATCGTCTTCATGAAAACGAAATTCCATTGCACTTTCCAATTAAGGTTTTCGAAGATTTGTCCGAACGGTATGGGAGTGAAAAATCCTTTTAGCGTTCCTCCCGTATTCAAGATGTGCGTATCGGTTATCTTATGTATGGTCATGAATACCGGAGCGAAGAATGTATTCATCAAAACCGATACACAGGCAGCATAAAGCAAGCGAATGCCGAAACTTTCGCCCCCTATATTTTGATTGTTCAAATCAAGGTCGAAATAAGACAGCAGGTTGAATGTTCCGGAAGAGAATATGCCCATGGCTATCGTTATGGCAACTCCGAGAATACCCCAAACAATGCCGCGAGGCAGCACTCCGAACCCTTTTCTGTTATATACGCCGCTGCTTATCCTCAAACCGATACACTCTCCGACTGTTGCAAGCACTCCGAATTTCAGGAATGCCAAAACGAAATACCGCCAATCATGAGCCTTGCTCCAAGACATAAACCAATCGTTAAGCGGCGTTATGACAAAAAACATTGCCACGACAACGGCACATGAAACCGCAAAAATCAAATCTTTTTTCTTCATTCTCTTATCCTGTTACACAAAAATAATGGCAGGAAACAGCATGGAGAGTTTCCTGCAACTCGATTACAAAACTATTTTACGAATTATTTTTCAGGGATTTCCTCTTGCTTATCCTTGGCATTATCCTTTTCAAGAGCGGCAGCCTTTTTTGCCAATGACCATACCAAGGCAATCATATAGCATAAAATTCCGATTACCACCACAAAGCCGAGCCAGAATTTGAAAGTTACGCTCTCGGGATAGTACTGAAATATCCACATTACCAAAACCAAGGCAGCCGCAATGACGGCTTTAAGTATGTTTCTCAAAAAAAACTTGTTCATCTCAGTCGTCTGAATCGTTAACATCAATATCGCTTGCAAAGTTACGATAAATATCGATAGCCTTACAAACAACCAAGGGAAATGTTCGTCAAGGCAGCCGATATTTACGGCGTATTCGTTTAATGAAACGTACCTTTGCAACACTCTGTTCTCCAAAAACTCTGGAATGCAACGCCATTTCCGTAAAATAAAACGCCGAAAGAATTTTCCGGAACGGCTATTCATTTTTCCGAAACGGCGTTCCGGTAAGAGTTTGGCGGGATGCGGTTGGCAGAAGTGGTAAATATGAAAAATAAATCTTTGCGAATATGTTGACAATCAATCTTTTGAAAAAGCATCATGCAGAAAAGGCGTGAAAAAATTTGGAAAGTATGGGGTTTTGGCATACCTTTGCAGCGACAAATCCTTGATTAACGAAAACGAAGATATTATAGAGCAGGATTATTACTTCTTTTTACGGAAACAGCAAAATGATGATTTCGGGCGAACAGATGTATCCCGTAATCGCATTTTACAAGAAAGGAGTATTTATGAGCAAAGCAGATGAAAGAAATGATTTCGACTTGGTCAAGGCTTATGCCGCGGGCGAAAAGGAAGCGTTCGAGGTGTTGATGACAAGGCATCAGCAGAGAATATACAACTATATATTCTCCATGGTTAAAGATAGAGCTTTGACGGACGACATATTTCAGGAGACTTTCATAAAGGTGGATTCCACTCTTCGTGCCGGAATTTATCGGGACGAGGGAAAGTTGATACAGTGGGTCATGAGGATTGCCCATAATCTCGTCATCGATCATTTCAGAAAGAATCAAAAGTTGAAGTTGTTGCATTCGACGGAGGACAACGACATATTCGATATGATAGATAACTTCGACGAATCGGCAGAAAACAGAATAATTCGTAAGCAGGTGCATAAGGACATAAGGCGATTGGTAAAGCAGTTGCCGGAAGAGCAGAGACGCGTTTTGATAATGCGACACTATGCCGATATGTCTTTCAAGGAAATTGCCGACAAGACAGGTGTAAGCATCAATACGGCGTTGGGCAGAATGCGATACGCTCTTATCAATATGCGTAAGTTGGCTAAGGAAAATTCCATAGTCCTTACCATGTAATAAGACATAAAAGCGATGGGGCGGTACAATATTGTACCGCCCCGGACGTTCTCTTGATGCAAAGGGTTTGAAATCAAAGAGAACGTATATGGAAGATTTTTACTATTTCAACAGACAGATAGACCTTTGGGAAGAGGATTTGGAAGAGGAGGTGAGGCATCTGAAAGCAGAAGAAGCAGCAAACGAATACCCTGCAAAGGGTGAGCAAACGAATAATCCGGCTGTTTATTCCGTGTTTAGCAAGAGTTTGAATGAACGGATTGAGATTTGTCTCAACTGATAAGTTGCTGATTGCAGGACCTTGCTCGGCTGAGAGCAGGGAAATGCTTATGTCGGCGGCAAGAAACCTTGTCGGTTATCCTGATGTTCTTTTCCGTGCAGGGCTTTGGAAGCCTCGTACACGACCTTCGGCGTTTGAGGGTGTCGGCAAGGAGGGCTTGGCTTGGCTTTCGGAGGTGCGGAAGACGTACGGGCTGAAAGTATGTACCGAGGTGGCGAGTGCCGAACATGTGGAGCTGTGTTTGAAAAGCGGAGTGGACGCACTGTGGATTGGTGCGAGAACAACCGGAAATCCTTTCTCCATGCAGGAGATTGCAGAGGCATTGAGTGGAACGGATATACCTATATTTATAAAGAACCCGCTCAATCCGGATTTGAAACTATGGATTGGGGCGATCGAACGACTGCAAAAGAACGACTGTCTCAACGTGCATGCCATACACAGGGGTTTCTCGCTTGCCGATAACGGTGTTTACAGACAGAGTCCGCTGTGGCAAATACCCATAGAACTTAGACGACTTATGCCGGAGATGAAAATACTATGCGATCCGAGCCATATCGCCGGCAAAAGGGAGTTCGTCTTCGGGCTTGCACAGACGGCGATGAATTTATGCTTCGACGGCTTGATGGTGGAAATGCACCCTTGTCCGGAAAAAGCCAAAACGGATGCGGAACAGCAACTCACTCCGGAGCAGTTGTACAACCTTATTGCCGGATTGAAGATTACGCGGGAGGAAGACCAAAGACAAACCGACTTGGAACTGTTGCGGGAAAAGATAGATAAGATAGATACGGAGATAATCGGGCTTTTGGGGGAGAGAATGCAAATATCGAGGCAGGTTTCCCGCATAAAGAAAGAGAAGAATATGTCCGTCTTACAAATAAACAGGTGGGATAAACTCTTGAAAGAGCGTATGCAACAAGCCGAAAAAAGAGGCTTGAGAGGCGGGTTCGTCAAGGAAATATTCGAACAAATCCACGAAGAATCAGTATCCATACAGGACGAAATGCTGAAAGAGGATAAATAAACCGATACCATAATCCGCTGTAATACAATATGCAATAAGCGAAGAGAAAGAAAAAAAGAACGTAATGTCTTGCAAAAGAACTATTTTTTCGTACCTTTGCTCGTGCAAAGAAATATATTCACTTTAAAGCATTTATACAATGAAATTGAGAAGAGTATTTTTGGGAGCAGCCGTAGTAGCATTGATGGCTGCGTGTGGCGGAAAAACAGAAACCACAACCGAAACAGCAACTCCTGCAGAGGAGACACAAGTAGAAGAAGTAGCAACAGCACCTGTTGAAGAAGCAGAAGCACCTGTTGCAAAGAATGATGCAAAACCTGCCGCAAAGGCAAATGCAAAGTCAGACAAAGCAGCACCTGCTGCAAAAGTTGCAAAAGAAGATCCTTGCAAAGCAAAGGTTGAGAAGTTCGTCGCATTCGTTGACAACTTGGAAGCCGCTCAAAAGAACAAAGCAAACGGAGCTAAGGCAATGAAAGAATTTTCTGACATGTTGAAACAAGCTCCTGCCGAAGAAGCAGCTGTTAAAGATTGTCTTAACGAGCCTGCTTACAAAGGAACGCTTCAAGCTAAGATAATGAAGGCTAAACAAATTAGATCAACGAAATAATAAGGTTTTATAGGAGGAACTCGAAAATCCGATAAGAGAGTAGGGAATAAGAAATTAAAATACTAATACTATGAAAAAAGCATTGTTTATTTTGGGAGGCGTTGCCATGTTTGCATTTGCTTCTTGCAACAACAAATCAGATTGTGATTGTACTGTAAAGATGGGAGATGTAGCGCCAGTTGTTGTTCCTGTTACAGAGTTTGATGGTGATTGCGATGCAATCAACGCAAGTGACTTGGGTTCTAATTGGGCTAATATTGAAGAGTTGGGCGGTTCTTTCAAGTGTGTTGAACAATAATCTGAAGTAAGATTTATGATGGGGAACACTTTCTTCCAAGGAGAGGGTTCCCCATATTTTGTGATATAAAAATCGAATTGACATGAAAAAGATTGTTTTGTCGCTTGCCTTATTTGCAGCGAGCTTTGCTTTCTTCTCCTGTGCCGATACTACGGATTGTTTGTGTACCTATAATAATGGTCAAACAACAACGGTTGCGGATTATGACGGAGATTGCTCTGCGTTAAACATAGATGACTTGTTGAGCAAGAAAGCAGCTCCGGGAAGTTCGGCTACTGCGGTGGCTTGCATAGAGGAGTAGATTATGGAGGCGAAACGGACAATCGGCATTGCGGCAAGGGTGTTGATAGGAGCGGTATTCGTTGCTTCTGCCGTTACGAAGTACTTGTCCATCGATGCCGTGGATATGTTCGTTTTTGAACATAAGTTGTTTTCTTGGAATGTTACTCAGTTCCTGACAAGGTTTCTTGTCGGGTTCGAGGCGTTTGTGGGTTTGTCTCTGATTGCAGGCGTTTGCCAAAGGCTTGTCCGTTGGTTGGCGATAGGTTCTTTGGCTTTCTTTACGTTGTATGTCTTGCTCAAACCCGTTTTGTTCGACGTGTCCGATGAGAATTGCCATTGTTTCGGCACGATGTTGATTCTTTCCGACGGTCAGACGATTGTAAAGAACGTGATTTTATTGGCTCTGTCCTATTTCTTGTTTTGGCAACAGGGCTTGAAGAAGAAATGGTGCAAGTGGTTGTGCTTGGCTTTCTTCGTGGCAGGCACGGCTACGGCTTACACCATAAAAGCTCCCGATTTGATTGTTTATTCTCTTTATGACAAGAGTGCGAGTCTCGATATGGAGAAGTTCGATTTGCTTTTGAAGAATGAAGGGCTTGCTGAACTGAATGTGGAGAAGGGTAAGAAGGTATTGTGCCTCTATTCCACGGGTTGCAAGCATTGCAAAAGGACGGCAATCAAGTTGAATGTGATGATTGAAAGGCATGCTTTGGCGAAGGAGGATTTCGTCGTGGCTTTCTGGGGCAATGAAAAAAACATAGATAAGTTCTATTCTTCGACCGACATCGAACGTTTGCCTTCCGTTCTCGTTCCTGCCATGGATTTTCTTTCCGCAACAAAGGGCAGGCAGCCTTTGGTGGTATTGTTGGAGAACGGCAAAGTGGTCGATTTGTTTAAGTCGATAACTTTGGACGAAGAGAAGATAGTCGATTTTCTCAAATAGTTTGTCGGAAGGCATAACATTTCCGCATGTTGAAACGTTTGGAATAAGGAAAACGTTTTAATTGAGGTTTTATGGCACAGATACTTTGGGTCGATGATGAAATCGACTTGTTGAAACCGTATATTCTTTTTCTTGAAACAAAGGGTTATGAGGTGTTGTCGGCGATAGACGGCAATGAGGCTCTTGATATTTTGGCTGCCCGCTCGGTCGATGTTATGTTTTTGGACGAAAATATGCCCGGTTTGACGGGCTTGGAGGTTCTCACTATGATAAAGAACCGTTATCCTGCTTTGCCGGTCATCATGATTACCAAGAGCGAGGAGGAACACATAATGGAGCAGGCCATCGGTAGCAAGATTTCCGATTATCTCATCAAACCGGTCAACCCGAATCAGATATTGCTTACATTGAAGAAGCATTTGGAAACGAAGCGTCTTGTGAGCGAGCAATCGACAATGAATTACAGGCAGGAGTTCAACAGGATAGGTTTGAGAATGATGGAAAACCCCGATTTTGAAGAGTGGATCGATATTTACAAAAAGTTGGTCTATTGGGAAATCGAGCTTGCCGAGTCGAACGATAAAAGCATTTTCGAGATATTGAAGCAGCAAAAGACGGAGGCGAATATTCAGTTCTCGAAGTATTATGAGAGAAATTACGTTTCTTGGATAAAGAAAGAGAGCGAAGAGGTGCCGTTGTTCTCTCACAGATTGTTACAGAAGAAAGTGTTTCCGAAGTTAAAAGAGGATAAACCGTCGTTTTTGATTGTGATAGACAACTTTCGATTCGATCAATGGAAGGCTCTGCAACAGATGATTGAACCTTACCTGCATGTTGAGGCGGAGGAACTTTATTACAGCATAATTCCTTCCACCACACAGTTCGCAAGAAATGCTCTTTTTGCGGGTTTGATGCCGTACGACATAAAGAAAACATATCCTGATTTATGGTTGGACGAAGATGAGGAGGGTAACAAAAACCAGAACGAACATCTCTTTTTGCAAAAACAGCTTCTGCGACACAACATCAATATAAAGACGACTTATCACAAGGTTTTGAATGTTACTTACGGCAAACGGATGATAGACAATTTGCCGAACCTTATGCACAATAAGTTGAACGTCATAGTGTATAACTTTATCGATATGCTGTCTCATGCGAGAACGGAATCGGATTTGGTCAGGGAGTTGGCGGAAGACGAAAAAGCATATAGAAGTGTTACCCAGACTTGGTTCGCACATTCGCCTCTTTTGGAGGTATTGAAGTTTTTGAGCGATAAGGACGTAAATGTTTTCATTACAACAGACCATGGCTCCGTGAGAGTGAACAAACCTGTAAAGATAAAGGCGACCAAGGAGGCTTCCGTGAACCTTCGCTACAAGGTCGGACGCTTGCTGGATTATAATGAGAAAGATGTTTTTGCCGTAAGCAAGCCGGAGGATATTTTCCTACCTCGTTTGAATATCCTTTCTCCGTATATCTTTGCCAGAGCCAACGATTTCTTCGCATATCCTAACAATTACAATTACTATGTCCAATACTACAAGAACACTTTCCAGCACGGAGGTATCTCGATGGAGGAGATATTGATACCGTTCATTCATCTTGTAAATAAGAAAGGCTGATGGAGAAAATTTACAGAGTTGAGGACTTGTCGGAATTGGACGCAGTGGCAAAGGATATACTGAGCCTTTGCGGTGAAGAGAGAGTGTTTGCAATGGAAGGAAAGATGGGAGCAGGAAAGACGACTTTCACAAAGGTTCTTTGCAGGGCTTTGGGTTGTGAGGATAATGTCTGCTCACCCACTTTTGCAATAGTAAATGCTTATTTCTCCGAAAGCGAGGGCGAGATTTATCATTTCGATTTTTACAGGATAGACAGCATAAAAGAAGCCGAGGAAATAGGAGTGGAGGAATACCTTTACAGCGGTTGTTACTGTTTCATGGAATGGAGCGAAAGAGTAAAGGAAATACTCCCCGAACATTACGTCCGAATAGAAATAGAACCCAAATCGGAAAAAGCAAGAGAAATAAGGCTTATACTTTGATGAATCGAAACAATCAAAGAAGTTGATGCAGTATAACGCTGTGTTTATTGTTTGATTTGTGAAATTTCAAACATAAATCCGAAGATCTTTAATTCCGGTATAAGAAAGCAAAGCGGATAAGTCGGCGAGATTTTCTACGTGTTTCTGGTCTTATTTTCTCAAAACGGCACCTCTCTCAAAGCGAAATCAAGCACTATCGATGAAAAAACGCCGTTTTTTCAGAAGAAAACGAAGTCTTTCGACTCGAAAAACGAAGTTTTAGCACCGCTAACTCTTCGTTTTTTCGGAAAAAGACGGCGTTTTTCGACCGTCAAAACGCCGTCTTTTTTCAGTCGTTCTTCAACACATTTATAAACAGCTAAAATACAACACATTGCCAAGCCCTCGAATACTCCGAAAATTTCCATACGGAAACTCTCGACGAAAAATTCGCAAGCCACGAAGTTAAAAGAATTGAAAATCGTTAATTCGGAGTGGTTGTAAGTAAAGCGAAATGAAAAAGAATGTGAAGTACATATCCACACCTTCACACAAAAAACATTCGTTTCGGAGATACAGTTCTTCCGCACATTTACAAGAGCAAACCATTGCAGAAAAAATTGCCCGATTCAAACATTTGTTTTACCTTTGTCGTCAA
>UQXW01000020.1 GCA_900545215.1 uncultured Bacteroidota bacterium | reverse complement strand
CCGTTTGAAGTATTTGCGTATGCGTTCCTTCTCTGCTTGCCATAAATCCGTTTTCATAGTAAATCTCACCCTCGCAAATCGCTGCTGCAATAGTCGTATCCGCAACAGGGTTGATGGACAAATTCAGTGTAACGATACTGTCGCAACCGTTAACCGTTTGCAAGTTTTGTGTATATGTTCCTGCTTCGCTTGCGTTGAAGCCGTTTTCGGAATAAGTCGAACCCTCGCAAATTGCAACTGCAAGGTTGGTGTTAGCAACAGGATTGACGGACAAGTTCAGTGTAACGATACTGTCGCAACCGTCGATGGTTTGCAAGTTTTGCATATATGTTCCTGCCTCGCTGACGTTGAAACCGTTCTCGGTATAAGTCGTTCCCTCGCAAATCGCTGCCGACAATGTTGTATTAGCAACAGGGTTGATGGTCAAGTTCAGTGTAACGATACTGTCGCAACCGTTGATGGTTTGCAAGTTCTGCGTATAAGTACCTGCCTCGCTGACGTTGAAGCCATTCTCCGTATAAGCACTACCCTCACAAATCGCTGCTGTAAGATTAGTGCTTTCAACAGGGTTGATGGTCAAATTCAGCGTAACAATGCTGTCGCAACTGTTGATGGTTTGCAAGTTTTGTGTATATGTTCCTGCTTCGCTTGCGTTGAAGCCGTTCTCCGTGTAACTCGTTCCCTCGCAAATCGCTGCCGTAAAGGTCGTGCTTGCAACAGGGTTGATGGTCAAAGTCAAGGTTACGATACTGTCGCAACCGTTAACCGTCTGCAAAGTCTGTGTATAAGTACCGGCTTCGCTTACGTTGAAGCCGTTCTCGGTGTAAACGTTGCCCTCGCAGATGGTATGGCTTATTGCTTGCGTATAAACAGCTCTTTCGAAGTTCGCTGTCAATATTGTATCTTGCGTTACCCTAATGGTGCGAGGATTGTCTGTATTGTTATCGCTCCATGCGACAAAGCGATAACAAGATGCAGGAGTGGCAGTCAGAATCCGTTGATTACATCTCTCTCCATTGTTTATATCAACACTACCCATTGCTAAATCGTTTGCCGAAGCAATAACCTCAAATGGAAATTCTTCCGTCGTATCATTCAAAATACGTCCTCCGAAACAAGTATTCCAATCACTTCCGATATAAGCGTCAAGGCTTACACATGACACTGTCAAAGTGCAGGTCGAAGAAATACTTGAGAATGACGAAGAACCGATAGAAGGTGGAACTGATGCCGAACATTTAACAGAATTCAAAACTCCGCAATAGTAAAATGCGTTTTCTCCGATGGAAGTAACTCCGGTGCCAATGCTAACAGAAGTCAAGGCTCTGCAACCGGAAAACGCTCCCCATCCGATGGAAGTAACGCTGTTCGGAATGCTAACCGAGGTCAAACTGTCGCAATTGGAAAACGCAAACTCTCCGATGGAAGTAACGCTGTTCCCAATGGTAACCGAGGTCAATCTGCTGCAATATTTAAACGCATCATCTCCTATGGAGGTAACGCTGTTCGGTATGGTAACCGATGTTAAACTGTAGCAATATTCAAACGTCTCATTTCCGATGGAAGTAATGCTGTTCGGAATGCTAACCGAAGTCAAACCGCCGCAACCGTAAAACGCAGTCTTTCCAATGGAGGTAACGCTGTTCGGTATGGTAACCGATGTTAAACTGTAGCAATATTCAAACGTCTCATTTCCGATGGAAGTAATGCTGTTCGGAATGCTAACCGAAGTCAAACCGCCGCAACCGTAAAACGCAGTCTTTCCAATGGAGGTAACGCTGTTCGGTATGGTAACCGATGTTAAACTGTAGCAATATTCAAACGCAAACTCTCCGATGGAAGTAACGCTGTTCGGAATGGTAATCGATGTTAAACCCCTGCAACCGCGAAATACACCCCGTTCGATGGAAGTAATACTGTTAGGAATATTAACCGATGTCAACTTGTCGCAACTTTCAAACGCAAACTCTCCTATGGAAGTAACGCTGTTCGGTATGCTAACCGTTATCAAATCACTGCAACAGAGAAACGCATGATATCCTATGGAAGTAACGCTATACGTTGTGTTGTTGCAGGTTATTGTTGAGGGTATGACAAGATCGCCATTTACGTAAACATCATTGTTATTATTATTGACATAATACGTTACCTCGACCGTACTATCGGAAGTGGTGTTGTAGTAAAGTGTTTTCCCTTGATGGGTGTAGGAAAATTCGTATGCCATCGCTTGGAGCGAAAGCATCATCATTGCCACTGCCATTATAGATCGGCACAGTGGCTTGCCGAATTTTGTTTTTTTTGTCATAATTACTCCGCATTAAAGTTTTACTACCGCAAAGATACAATCTTTTTCACTGGTTCTATCACGAAAACAGAAAAAACAGAGAGTATCCTTTCAAACAGCGTTCGCCATGTTCGCAAAATGGCTCTGTACCCTCTTTACATTCTTTATCAATTCAGCCCTTTCGCAAGCATTGCAGTTTAACGATTTTCAATTCCTTTAACTTCATGGCTTGCGAATTTTCCGTCGAGAGTTTCCGCATGGAAATTTTCCGAGTATTTGAGGGTTTAGCAACAAGTTGTCTTACAACTAATTGTAAATATATCGAAGACCGACCGGAAAAAGACGGCGTTTTGACGGTCGAAAAACGCCGTCTTTTTTCAAGAAAACGAAGAGTTAGCAGTGCTAAAACGAAGTCTTTCGAGTCAAAAGACTTCGTTTTCTTCTGAAAAAACGGCGTTTTATTTTCCAGTATCTTGGTTTTGGCATTCGGAAGACGGTGTTTCTGTCGAAAACAAGCCCGAAACAGGAGGAAAATTCCGCTGACTTATCTATTTTGCATTCTTATTTTGTCGTCAAGGAAACGGGAGAGTGTATTGTGTAATTTTGTTAATTCAACAATGAAAAAGGCTTCGATGGGAACATCGAAGCCCGGTGCTTATTCGCTTATCTCGTTTTCGTCTGTTATATCAGTTTTTTTCGGTGTGAAATTAAATTTTTTCCAATACCATATCAATCAAATCTTCCATCGATTTGTGATAATCCTTGCTGAATTTGCCCTCTGTTCGACCTGCAATGACATTGCATATTGTCAATGTCCTATGTCCCAGCATCGTTCCGAGGGCATAAAGGGCTGAGGTCTCCATTTCGTAATTCGTTACTTTGAATCCGTTGTATGAGAAGTTTTTCAACCGTTCGTCAATCGTCTCATCGGCAAGGGGAAGGCGTATCCGGCGGGCTTGTGGTCCGTAGAAACCGGCTGCCGTTATGGTTATGCCTTGTTTCAAACCGGCAGCCAATCGTTGCAAGAGGTCATTATCGGCTTCAAGGGCGTATGGTGTCGGCAGTTTCTCTTTCCATTGCACCTGCTTGACGAACTTCTCCGTGAGTTCATCGCAGTTTATGCGTTCCATATCCTTGTAATAGTATGCCAAACCATCTGTTCCTACAACGTAACGGGATACTATGCAATCGCCTACGTTCAAATCTTCCTGCAAAGAACCGCATGTGCCTATTCTTATAAGGTTCAAAGTCCTGTGTCGGGGCTTCAAGGTTCGTGTCGCCAAATCCACATTCGCACAAACATCGAGTTCCGTTACCACTATATCTATGCACCCTACGCCCATGCCTGTCGAAAGAACGGTAAGCGGTTTGCCTTGATATTTTCCGGTGCATGAGACTATTTCCCTGTTGCTTGTTTGCGATATTATTTTGTCGAATCGTCTTGCGATAAGTCCTACTCTTGCAGGGTCGCCTACCAAGATGACGTTATCGCTCAGTGTTTGCGGGTTTATTCTTATGTGATATGGCGTTCCGTCGGGAGCCAATACCAATTCGGAGTCTTTCAAGTGTGATTGCATAAGTGTCTGTTTTCATATTCAACGTCATACCTTGCAATTTATTTTCCTTTCGGCTTACGGGTTCGCTTTATTTCACTACCTTTGCAAACCGTTTTTCTCGGGAGAAATTTTAATTCTATGACAAGGCAAAAGATAGAAATAATGTCCCCTGTCGGTTCATACGAGGCGTTATATGCCGCAATAGAGGCAGGTTGCAACAGCGTTTACTTCGGTGTCGAGGGATTGAACATGAGGTCTCGTTCGGCAAACAATTTCAGCATAGACGATTTACGCAAGATAGCGTCCATAGCGACGGAACACGGCGTGAGGTCTTATCTGACTTTGAACACCGTTGTTTACGATACCGAGATGGATTACATGAAAAGCATAGTCAGAGCGGCGAAAGACAGCGGTGTCAGTGCTGTGATAGCTGCCGATTTGTCGGTTATTCAATATGCCAACGAAATCGGCTTGGAGGTTCACCTTTCCACGCAATGCAACATAACGAATTGCGAAGCCGTGAGGTTCTTTTCTCGGTATGCGGATGTGATAGTAACCGCAAGAGAACTTCGCTTGGAGCAGGTTAAAGCGATTACGCAATGGATAGAACAGAACGATGTCAAAGGTCCGAGCGGAAGGAGATTGGAGATAGAATGCTTCGTTCATGGTGCTTTGTGTATGGCAGTAAGCGGAAAGTGTTACATTTCATTGGACAATGCAAACAGCAGTGCCAACAGGGGTGCCTGCCTGCAGTTCTGCCGTCGTCCGTATAAGGTTACGGACATGGACGGGGGTACGGAACTGATGGTGGACAATCAATACATAATGTCTCCTAAGGATTTGAAGACTTTGGATTTTCTGGACAAGGTTTTGGATGCGGGAGTAAGGGTTTTGAAAATAGAAGGCAGGGGAAGAAGTCCGGAATACGTCAAAGTGGTTACCAAGGTTTACCGACAGGCTGTCGATGCGTGGTTGAACGGTGAATGGAATGCCGAAAAGCTCGAACAATGGAACAAAGAGTTGTCTTCGGTTTATAATAGAGGTTTTTGGGACGGCTATTACCTTGGTCGCAAGGTGGGAGAATGGAGCAGGGGATACGGCTCTCAGGCAACCACGAAAAAGACTTTCGTAGGCACGGTTACCAATTTCTTTAAAAACATCAGTGTCGCAGAGATAAAAATGGAGACAGGTTGTTTGAAAACCGGCGATAGGATATACATAATGGGAGCGACAACGGGAGTGTATGAAGATACTTTGACCGAAATAAGGGTCGATTTGAAACAGGTGGATAAAGCGGTTAAAGGAGAAATGTGTTCCATTCCCACGAAATCCGTTGTCAGACGTTCCGATAAGGTTTACCTGATTGAAGAAACGAATATCGGCGATGAAGAAATTTAATCTGCATTCGCATTCCTCCTTTTGCGACGGGACAGACACTTTGGAGGAAATGGCACTCTCTGCAATAGATAAAGGATTGTACTGTTTCGGGTTCTCGGCACATGCACCCGTGCCATTCGAAAACACATTCGCTTTACAGGCTCGGAATGTCGATGCCTACTTATCCGAAATCCGCAGGCTGAAAGAGAAATATGCAGACAAAATTCACTTGTACGCTTCAATGGAGTTCGATTACATAACCGACACTGTTGAAGACATAAGGCAAAGAGCCGAAACTTACGGATTGGATTACGTTATTGCCTCTGTTCATCAAGTGAAAGAAAAAGGCAAAGATGCGATGTGGTTCATCGACGGAGGTAAACAAGAGACATGGGATAATGGTTTGAGAGATGTGTTCGGCGGAGATATAAGACGAGGCGTTGAAACATTTTATTCCCAAAGTGTCGCCATGATACACAAGGTGCGACCCGATATAGTGGGACACTTCGATAAAATCAAAATGCACAACAAAGAAAGATTTTTCTCTCAAAACGATTCATGGTACAAGGATTTGGTGATGTGGCTCATGGAAGAGGCTCTGTCTGAAAATTGCATCTGCGAAGTGAACACAAGAGGACTTTATAAGGGACGGACAGACGATTTCTTTCCTTCCATGATGTGGATAAAGGAAGCTGCAAGAATGGGTTTGCGAATGACAATCTCCACCGACTGCCACAAAGCGGGTGAGGTCGATTTGCTGTTCGACCGAGCCGTTCAAGCATTAAAAAATACCGGACATAAGTATATATGGTTCTTCGACGGAGAATGGAAAGCCGAGAAATTGTAAATTTTTCTCTTTCCCTGTGTAACCATTTCCGAGAGAGTGCCGTAATAGAAACAGTTTTTCGTTTGAAATAAAAGCAATAATGAGACAGCTTAAAATCACAAAGCAACTAACGAACAGAGAGATAACTTCTTTGGATAAGTATCTGCAAGAAATAGGCAGATTGGAGATGATTTCTCCCGAAGGGGAGGTCAAACTTGCCCAAAGAATAAAAGCAGGAGACCAAATCGCCTTGGAAAAGTTGACCAAAGCCAACCTGCGTTTTGTCGTTTCCGTTGCAAAACAATACCAAAATCAAGGCATGAGCCTGCCCGACCTTATAAATGAAGGTAATCTCGGACTGATAAAAGCTGCTCAACGTTTTGATGAAACAAGAGGCTTCAAATTTATATCGTACGCAGTATGGTGGATTCGTCAATCCATATTGCAGGCCTTGGCAGAACAATCCCGTATCGTACGATTGCCACTCAACAAAATCAGTTCACTGAATAAAATCACCAAAGCATACGCACAGTTGGAGCAGAAGTACGAAAGAACACCCAATGCGGGGGAAGTTGCAGACGCTTTGGATATACCTCTTGCCGAAGTGAGCGAAAATCTTCGCAACGGAGGCAAGCACCTTTCCATGGACGCACCTCTCGCTTCCGATGAAGAGAATAACATGTACGACTTCATGAAAAGCGAAGATGGTTCCACACCGGAATCGGAATTGATGTATGAAAGCCTTAAAAAGGAAATAAATCGTGCCCTTTCAACCCTTACTCCAAAGGAAGGTGATATAATAAAGATGTTCTTCGGATTGGAAGGCTATCCGCCCATGACACTTGATGAAATAGGAGAGAAGTTCGATTTGACAAGGGAAAGAGTACGTCAAATCAAAGAGAAAGCAATACGCCGATTGAAACACACCTCCCGCTCCCAGATATTGCAATCATACTTGGGTTAACAATAAAGACGTTATAACCAACCGCCGATTCACAGAATTGAAATGGCGGAAAAAATCACGAGATGGCGAAAGAAAAAATTCTTTTGCCTCTTCGTTTTCATGTTCTGAAAGCAACCGAAGCCTTAATTCTCATATAAATTTTGTCATTACCGAAATAATGCATACATTTGCAAACCGAGAGCGGTGAGTTTTTTGCTCTCTGTTTATTGGAAGCGTTGTGCTTTATCCGCCAGTGAAAACCTGAGAAATTTTCGATACAAGGATAAAACATAATGGTTTCACGCTGTGGCGTGAGCATCATGTTCATTTCTTAGTATCAGGGTTATATTCTCAGGACCTTCATTGGGAGAAATGCAAACGTGGTTCACGCTTCTTTTGTTTGTTTATCTCCCATTCAAAACAGATGACAAAGACGCTTGGGGCTTACTCGGAAAAGACGGGAAACCATTGTTCAAAGATGAATTCGATGGAGAAATCTCTCCATCTATAAACGGTGTATTTGCCGTTGAAGCCAAAAACGGCATATCTCTTTACAGAACTTCCGATAAGCCTGAACTTATTAAAGGCTGTGAAGACTTGAAAGCAGTCGGCATGATGAATGAAGGGCTTATTCCAATTGTCCGAAAAGGGCAAAGAATAGAGTATGCGGACAAGGACGGTAAAACGAAGTTCGTTCTCAATCCGCATAAAAGATAGAACCATGATAAAATCTCTTGAACAAATAGAAAGTCTCTATAAACAAGATAAAGAAAGATATAAAGACAGAGAGAATGAAGAAGCGGAGGAACCTTCTCCTTGCGAAATAGAGGTAGAGACGGCAACAGAAGAAGTGGCGGAAGAAGTACCCGTTATGTAGAGATATTAGTAGCATGTCTTGAATGGTTTTCCGTAAGATTACCGAGGCTTGGTTTTTCGTTTGATTCTACTCGGAGTTGATATATTCTTTCTTTTCCCTTAATCGACAAGATGAGAAACAGGAATGGGATTCTTCAGAATCCCATTCCTGTAAATTTAGCGGGCAAGGTATATAATCAATACAGATACATCTGCGGGAGATACTCCGCTGATACGGCTTGCTTGTCCGATGGTTTGCGGTTTTATCTTGCTCAATTTTTCACGTGCTTCGAAAGAAAGGGCTTTGATTTGATTGTAATCGAAGTCGCTTCGTATTTTAAAGTCTTCGTATTTGCTGAGGCGGTTGACGATTTCCTGTTCTTTAAGTATGTAGCTCTCGTATTTGACGAGTATCTCCGCACTTTCGCTCACTTCGGTGCGTATGTCTTGGTCGGCTTTGGTAATTTGTTCTTCGAGTTCGGGTACGCATTTGCGTAGTTGTTGCAATCCGACTTGCGGACGGAGAAGTAATTGTTCCAAGCGTGTCTTACGTGGTATTTCGGGAGTGTTCAATTCTTTGAGAGTAGGATTTACCTCTTCCGGTTGAACGGATGCGGATTTCAGATAAAGAACGAGGCTTTTTATCTCTGCTTGTTTGCGTTCTGTTTTCTTCATTCTTTCCTCGCTTGCCAAGCCTATCGCAAACGAACGCGGAGTCAAACGCCTGTCGGCATCGTCCTGACGAAGAAGTATGCGGTATTCGGCACGGGAGGTAAACATTCTGTAAGGCTCATCGATGCCTTTTGTTATCAAGTCGTCTATCAGCACGCCTATATAGGCTTCGGAACGTTTCAAGATGAAAGGTTCCTTATCGTGAATTTTCAGATGAGCGTTTATACCTGCCATGAGACCTTGCGAAGCGGCTTCTTCGTAACCTGTGGTGCCGTTTATCTGTCCTGCGAAATAAAGGTTGGAAACATGCTTTGTTTCAAGCGTGCTTTGCAATTGGGTCGGCGGAAAATAGTCATACTCGATTGCGTAGCCCGGTTTTTGAATCACGGCGTTTTCAAAGCCGGGTATGTTGTGCAAAGCTTCGTATTGTATCTCCAAAGGTAGGGAAGAGGAGAAGCCGTTGACGTAATAAAGTCCCGTATAGCGGGATTCCGGTTCTATGAAGAGTTGATGTCTGTCCTTGTCGGAGAACCTTTCTATTTTATCTTCTATCGAAGGGCAGTAACGTGGACCTTTGCCCTGTATTCTGCCGGCAAACATAGGCGAAAAGGCAAATCCTTTGCGAAGAATGTCGTGTACTTTTGGATTGGTGTAGGTAAGGAAGCAACTGTGTTGGGTAAGAGGTTTCGGTCTTTGATAGAAAAACGAGAATTGAGCCGGTTCGTCATCGCCTTTCTGCTCTTGCATGACTGAGAAGTCTATGCTGCGACCATCGACCCTCATGGGTGTTCCGGTTTTTAGCTTATCCGTTTCAAAACCCTCGTCTCTCATCTTGTCCGACAAGCCTTTTGACGCCTGTTCTCCAATTCTGCCCCCCTCAAAGTTGACTTCGCCTATATGAATTCTGCCGTTGAGAAAGGTTCCGTTGGTAAGAACCACTGCCTTGGCATGAAACTCCAAGCCCAAGATGGTTTTCACACCTTCCACTCTGTGATTGCGGATCACCAAATCCACAACTTCATCTTGCCAAAGGTTGATATTTTCATTGTTTTCAAGAGTCTGTCTCCATGAGAAACCGAAAGTTACGTTATCTACTTGAGCCCGCGGACTCCACATCGCACAACCTTTGCTGCGGTTAAGCATGCGGAATTGCAAAGTGTTCCTGTCGGTGATTACTCCCGAGAACCCGCCCAAGGCATCTATTTCCCGTACGATTTGTCCTTTGGCTACGCCTCCCATTGCGGGGTTACAGGAAAGTTGGGCTATGTTGTTGAGGTTTTGGGTAACCAAAAGAACTTTGGAACCTAAGATTGCTGCCGAGTAAGCAGCCTCGCAACCTGCGTGTCCGGCTCCTACCACTATTATATCATAGTTCATAAATATTCTCAGTCTTGTTTACTCATCTTTTTCAGCAATTCGAGGCATTCCTCTTCGGCTTTTCTCATTTGTTTTACCTCTTCTTCGCTTTTGTCTTTCAATCCGAGCAAATGCAATACACCATGTATCATCACCCGCATCAATTCCTCATGTTCCGGTACCTGCAAAGCAGTAGCGTTATCTTTCACTCGGTCGATGCTGATGAAGAGGTCGCCTCCTATACGGTCGTTCTCGGTGTAGTCAAAAGTAATAATATCTGTGTAATAGTCGTGTTTGAGATATTGACGATTGACTTCCAAGAGATAATCGTCATCACATAAAATGTAAGAGACGTCTCCGAGTTTCTTTCCTTTGTTCTCAACCACGGTTTTAATCCATTGCTTTATCAGCGTACGGTTTTTGAGAGAGTATTTGGTCTCTATTGAAAATCGAATTGCCATTATTCTATTGTATGATGCAGAATTTTGTTTTCAAAGTAGCTTTGTATCTTTTCCAAACGGGAAGAGAGCAGTTCCGGTTCTATGCCTCCGATGAGGAATTGAAGTTCTATGCCTTTTCCTTCGTTCAATATAGCCACTTTGTCGGCAAGAGTGTTTATTATGTAAGCCTCCACATCGGCAATGGTAGCAAGAGTTTCATCTGCATTTGCCAAGTCTTTGAATACTTCGTTGGAATATTCCATCTTGAAGACAACTCCGCCTACACATTTGGCAAAAGAAAATCTGACTTTCACCCCCTTGTTATCGTCTTTATCGCTTAATATCATTTCCAAAGCCTGACCGATTGCGACGGATATAGTACCGAAATAATTGCCTATGTTATTATCGTGGCATACCTCTTCCAACAAGTCGGTCAAATCGTCCGATTGCTTTATCTTCAATTGCTTTTCGAATATCACGTTTCTCATTTCCTTTTTACATCACTGTTTATTCGAACCGCCGTTGCCATAAAAATAATCGTTGACCTTCTTCTTGTAGAACGGAGAATAGATAGGCGGCACCTGTTTGAACAATTCGGATTCTCTTTCTTTCAATTTCTTGAATTCCGGAAAGTCTGCTGCTTCGTTTTCCATGTCTTTCGCAGTCTCGGACTTTCTTTCAAAATCCCTGTCCTTTGTCTTTTCCGCTTTCTCCGACTCCAACATTCGGGTCAATATCTTAGCCTGACGATTTATGGTTTGGCGGCTTATGGTCTTGTTTACGATATCTTTTTCCGTTTGTTCCATTTGTCGCTGCAATTCTTCTGTTTTTTTGTCAGGTTTGCCGCCGTTTCGTTTTGCTTCTTCGGCCGCTTTCTTTACCATCTCTCTTATCATTTCTTGTTGGGCAGCCGCTTTCGCAAGTTCTTCGTTAAGTTTCGCTCCTTCGCCGATTTTCTGTTTGCCGTTGTTTTTTTGCTTTTCCAACTCCTTTTGCAAGCGTTCCAATTCTTTGTTCAATGCCTCTTGAAGTTCTTTCATGCTTTGTTTTGATGAGGGTTTATTGCTTTGCGAAGGGTTCTTGCATTGTTTGTTCGGCTTACCCTTTGCCTTATTCTTTTGATTTTGCTGTTGCTTCATGTTCTCTATGGATTCCGAAAGCATAAGAGCAAGGTTGTTCATCGAAGTCATCGCATATTGCTGCGAAGAGGCCGCAGAAGTATTTCTGTAATTGGCGTAATGTGCCTGATTGTAACGAACCATCGTCTCTATGGATTTCTCCATGTGGCTGTCGATTTTATTCAATTCAAGGTTTATCATGTTTCCGACCTGCGGTTGTCGTTTGCTCATGGCGAAGAGGCTGTCGTTTATCATCTTCATGTCTTCCTTGATGACGTATTGTTTGCGGATAATCTTTTGATACTCCGCATCGGAAACCTTTGTCATCTTTGTCTTTGCAATCAACTCTTCTTCCTGCATGGACAGGCGGACAAGATTTTTCAACATGGCACGCACTTGTTCTATATCCTCAGCAAGTTGTTCCTCTTCGTTCTCGTCTTTCTGTTGTTGCAAGTCCTCTGCCATCTCCTGCATCTTTTGTGCAGCCTGTTGCATATTCTCTTCCGCCGCTTTCTTCCGGCCTTTGTCTATATTCTCTTTCGCCTTTTGCTGCCGTTCTTTTATGGCGTTCTCCCTTTCCGGATTTCTTTTCAGGTTACGTTCCTCATTCATGGAACGTAGTTCCTGCCGGATACTTTCCAATTTCTCTTGTTGCTTTTCAAATTCGTTTTGCAGTTCGTTCTGTTGCTTTGAAACATTCTCTTTGCTTTCGTGCTTCACCTTATCGGCAAGTTCTTTTTGTTTGTCGGATAACTCTTTCAGTTTTTCAATGAGTTCATCGGTCTTTTTCTCCACCTCCAAATGCTTATACATCTCTATGTTTCTGTCCAACTGCTTCTCTATATCCCTGTTGTTCTGCTTTATATTGTTCAAAGCCTCATTGAGTTTCTGCTTATCCACCTGCTCGTTTGCCAACTTGCGGATTTGTTCCATCATCTCTTTCATGTCTTCGTTCAAAACCTTATTCATCAAGGCTTCCAACTCTTTTTGCTTTTCCAATATGTCGTTCTCCTCTTGCTTTGACAACTTTTCATCAAGCACATTGTTCTCTCTGAGCTTATCCTTAATTTCCTGTACCTTGTCTTTAAGTTCTTCTTGTTTCTTCGCAAGTTCTTCCAACTGCTTTTTATCCTGCCACGACAGTTCTTTCTTTTCAATCAACTTGCGGTTCATCTCCTCGATTTGCTTTTGCAAATCCTTGATTGAGGATAAAATATTTTCGGTTTCCGACTTCAAGTCTTCGGAATTTTGTTCTCTTTTCTCTTCCAACTCTTCTTCGGAAAGCAATTTCAAGGAGAATATTCTGCTCTTGGTACTTTTGCTTCCGTTCACCGCATCATTGTCCCATACTTGGAAATAGTATTCCATGCTTTCTCCGTTTGCAAGACCTGCTTGCTCTATGTTGTAATAGTGGTAGAACTCTTGGGCATTTTCTGTCTTCGATACTTCCAAACTTTGCTTATAGACAACATCGTCTTTTCCCTTCGAGTGCTTCACGACGCAGAATTCCAATTTATCGAAACCGTAGTCGTCCTTTATCTGACCCCTGAATAATATCCTTTCAGGCAGTATGCTGTCCTTTTGTTCTATGACCGCAATCTGCGGATACATGTCTTCGATGGTGATGATTTGCAATGCCACGGAGTCGAAATAGTCTGTGTATTCGTTGGACGTTCTCACCGTAACGTTCATGTCCGACATCGCTCTCAGCCCATACTCTGCAAATCCTCTCTTGTCTGGAATGAGTTTTACCTGTTTGCCATTGCAATTCACGAAAAGATGCTTGGTGTCTCTTGTTTGCATTTTGCAAACAATCTGCGAGCCTTTCGGCAGACTTATGCGGTTTACTCCCGAAAGTGTCTCCTGTTTCATGCCGGTATATGCAGGATAAATCACATCGGCTTCTATGGAAACCAGAACAGGTTTGGGCTTTACCTTTATCATATAGGGACGGCTCTCCACGTCTGTGGCGGAAAATGCAAATTCCGTATCGGAATTTATCTGTTTTATCAGGTAAGAGAATACTGTTTTGCTTTCTTTCCGCATCCGAAAAGTGTGTCCGTTGACCGTTATATTGCATTCTTCGGGTAAAGCTTTGCCGGAAATTTTCACACTTACCTTCAAATCCTCCTGTTGCAGCACCGTAAGCGATTTGTTCTGCAAAACGAATCCGAAAGGAGCCGGCTTCTCGAAATAAGTCGAATGATTGACATATCGGAACGTCGTATCTTTCAAAAAGCTCGGGAATATCAGAGCCGTCAACAACAGAACAACTGCAACGCAACAAGCAATTATGCCTGCACGTTTCAATTTGCTTTTATCTATTGCCTTGTGAAACGGAATGGGAGACAGTTGCCGCGTTTTCTGTTCTATGCTTGCCAACAGCAAATCCGAATCCTCTTTTTCGGAAAGGTTTTTAAGTTGAAGTAAGTTGAGGAGTTTGTCCGATACTTCGGGGAAATGCTTCCCTATGATTTTGGCTGCATCATAGTAAGACAGCGTTTTGCCTATGCGGAACATCTTCACCGCAGGTCGTATGACGAAAAGGCTGACGACAATCAGGGCGAATAACAAATAAAGATAGAACAATATCGTCCTTATTGTGGTGCTGTTGTATCCCACATATTCCAAAAGGCTCAACAATAGGTAAAAAACAACTAAAAGGATTACCGAATATAATAACCCTTTTAGAAGCAAATTTTTGTAGAACTTGCGAATGAACTCGTCTAACTTCCTTATCAAATCATCTTTAAGCATGTTCTTCTTCCGTTGCCATTCCTATGTAGATTGCAGACAAAAGAGTGAAAACGTATGCTTGGATATATGCCACCAATATCTCCAAAAGGGTCATGAACAAACTGAAAAACAAAGGTACAATGGAAGTTCCGTATCCCAATGCGGTGCTTTGTTGACCGAAAATAAAGATTATGCACATGAAACTCAAAATAATGACGTGTCCTGCGGTGATGTTCGCAAACAATCGCACAGTTAAGGAGAACGGTTTGGTGAACATTCCCAATATTTCCACTATCGGCATTATCGGAAGCGGGAATTTAAGCCACCAAGGTACTCCCGGCATATTCACCATGTGCTTCCAATATTGTTTGTTACCGCTTACATTCGTAATGACAAAGGTAAATATCGCCAAACAAAGCGTTACCGCAATGTTTCCCGTTACATTGGCACCTCCCGGGAAGCAAGGCAGCAAACCCATGAGGTTGGAGAAGAAGATGAATAAGAAAGCCGTCAACAGATATGGCAGATACTTTCGGTATTTCTCCTTTCCTATCGAGGGGATTGCTATATCATCTCTTATGTAAATCACGAAAAATTCGACCAAAGTCTGAATGCCTTTCGGTTCTTTGCCCTGACGTTTCTTCGCAATCGAAACTCCCTTGAATACAAGGAAAAGAATAAATCCCGCAACTATGAAAATGGAGAACACATTCTTCGTTATGGAAAAATCATACGGCTTTTCACCCGTATAAACTCCGTTTTCGTCCACGCAAACTATCTTTCCCGATACATCTTCGCCGTCTTCCTTGCTCGCAATCTTGTATCCGCGGTAAGCATCATGCCCGTGATTGAACTTGGAAGACATGAAAACATCGAGCCTGCCGTCGTTGAACAAAATAACCGGCAAAGGAATGGAAACATGTGTCGTTTTCCATGTAAGTATATGCCATTCATACGAATCCGATATATGATCCATAATCAATTCGCCTGCATCGAATTGTTTCTTTTCCTCATTTGCAAAACAACCAAAGCCAATGAATATCGACATCATGCAAAAGAAAAATACCTTCTTCATATCCCTGTATTTTGAGCCGCAAATATAGCAAATAATTTCCGTAAGACAAGCAAAAAACTCATTTTTCCGCTTACTCGATTTTCTATTTCCGGTTCTTATCTCTTGAATGCGTTGCAGTACTCCGCCGTTCTGTTTTCGTAGAACGGCGTTTTGTGTTTTTGCATTGTCAGAAGGCTGTCAGAGATGCTGCCCCGAGGATTGCGGCACGGTTTTCCGGCAGTCCGGATTGCTCTATGGTTACGGTCTTGCGAAAGACGGGGTAAAGAAATTCGTTGAAGTAAGCTCTCAAAGGGTTGAAAAGTTTTTCGCCTGCGTTGCTCAGCCCTCCTGCAATGAAGATTTTTTCCGGCGAAGTGAGGGCAACGGCATTTGAAAGCCCGAGTGCAAGATGCTTGGCCGTTATATCGAAGCACTTCAAGGCAAGTTCGTCGCCCTTTTCCGCCGCTTTGTCTATTTCTTCCGCACCGGTGGGTTCGCCGGTTTCAATGTCGAGTAAGGAGAAATCGTAGTATTTGGAATCCAAAAGCTCTGCTGCCGTTCTTGCAATGCCCTTTGCCGAACAGTAAGTCTCCAAACAACCTCTTCTTCCGCAGCCGCACAAACGACCGTTTGGCACGATAATCGTATGTCCCAACTCTCCCGCAAAACCGGAAAAGCCATAAAGAAGTTTGTTATCCACGAATACGCCGGAACCTACGCCCGTCCCGAGAGTTATCATCATGAAGTCGCTTATTTCTTTGGCTTTGCCATATATCTTTTCGCCCATTGCAGCGGCATTGGCATCGTTTGTCAAAACTATGTCTGCCTCCATGAAACGGGAAGAAAGCGATTTGGTCAGCATTTTCCCCAACTCGAACACGCCTTTGAAAGGAAGATTGGGAGCGAACTCTATCGTGGAACGATAGTAATTGCCATTCGGAGCTCCTATTCCGACGCTTACTCTTTTGCCATCGCCAATATCATACTTCCTTATCAGCGACACTATGTCATCGGCAAGTCTTTCGACAAAGTTTTCCGCCACAATGTAGTCCCATGTCTTGAATTTCAACACCTCGACCACTTTTCCGTCGGAAGAAACCGCACCGCAACGAACATTCGTTCCCCCGATGTCCACACCCAATGTGTACTTTGAATTTTTCATGTTTCTTTCTGTTTCTTATATCCGCAATATTCAATCGAGCATATCGCTCATCGTGAAAAAGCCTCTTCTGTTCTTCAACCAATGTGCCGCAATCACCGCACCGCTCGCAAAACCGTGTCGGGAGAAAGCCTCGTGCTTAATCTCTATCTTGTCGATTTCGCTTTGGTAATCTATGATATGCGTTCCGAAAACCTCGCCAACCCTCTCGGCTTCCACTCTCAAAACTTCCTTATCCGTTCTTTCGGGAGACAATTCCCACGATTTCTTTTCGGGATAATTCGCAATAAGACTTTCCGCAAGGCTGATGGCAGTACCGGAAGGGGCATCTTTCTTGTGAATGTGGTGAATTTCCCTTATCGAGGGTTCGTATTGCGGATAAGAACTCATCATTTTGGCAAGCATGACGTTGAGCTTGTTGAACAAAAAGACCCCTATGGAGAAGTTGGACGCCCAAAACATGGAACGGTTCTTCTCTTTGCATTCCTTTTTCAGACTTTCTATATGTGAATACCAGCCTGTCGTGCCGACGACTATCGGAATATCTTTCTCGAAACAAATCCTGATGTTGTTCAACACAACATCAGGAGTCGAAAAGTCCACGGCTGCAATGCCGCAATCCCTCTCGCAGGAAGCAGCCTGCCGTTTCAAAGCCTCAAAATCCAGCTTTGCCCAATCCTCTGCCGAATCAATGCGTGCCACAACCCTGTCGCCACGCTTCAATGCCTCGCATTCCACAATTTTTCCCATCTTTCCGTAACCGGAAACTATAATATCCATAAGTTATATCTTTATCGAATCAAACATCAGTTCACTTTCAAGAACAGAAACGTAAATATACGAAATTTGTTCTCCGACAGAGTAAAATAAAATGCCGGGATGCTTGTTCCGACAGAGGGTTTCAAGGGTAAAAACAATGAAAAAAGAAAATAAATACAATATCGATGCCCTCATGTCAAGGTATAGACAACCCCTCAAACTGTTAAGCGAACAGGCTTTTTGTTCGTACTGCGAGGAATAAGGAATATGAAGAGAGAAACGGGGCTGAATGTTGTTTCAAACGCCATTCGGGTTCCTCTTGATGAAAGATGGATTTGTCTGTCGGGTTTTCCGGTTAGTCGATGGGTTAATGCAGTAGTCGGAATGACTTAAAGTGTAAGGCGTAATCCGTTATTACTGTTGCGATTATCCGGTGCATTGCTTCCGCGGTAAGATACACGTACGTCTCTTGCGGTATAATCCCAACTGCCGCCTCGCAAAACCCGACGAGTGCCTGTATTCGGTCCTTTGGGATTGGTTTGTGCCGTACCCGAATAGTCTCCTTTCCAATCGGAACACCATTCCCATACGTTTCCGCACATATCGTATAAGCCCAATTCATTGGCTTGCTTCTTTGCAACGGGATGCGTCTTGCCTCCGCTGTTGCTTTTGTACCATGCAACGGCATTGACATCATTGCTTCCGCTGTATTTGTAGCCTTTGCCTTCATTTCCTCCTTTTGCGGCGAACTCCCATTCCGCTTCTGTCGGTAAACGGAATTTTTCTCCCGTAAGCTTGTTGAGTTTGGTTATGAATTCTTGGCAATCGCTCCAAGAGACCTGTTCCACAGGGCTCTGTTCGCTTTCCATGAAGTTCGAAGGATTACTGCCCATGACCACTTCCCAAAGTTCTTGTGTTACTTCGGTTTGCCCGATGTAATAATCGGACAAGGTAACGCTATGTATAGGGTATTCGTTATCCATTGCATCGCTGCCTTGCTCCGCCGTAGCTCCCATTTGGAACGTTCCGGAGGAGACTTTCACCATTTTGAACTCCACGCCTTTAATGGTGATGGTTTTAATATCGGGTTTTTCGGTATTGTTTCCTCCACTCGGTACTGTCGGGGTACTTGAAGGTTTTTGCGTTTCGTCTTTGTCATCTTCGCAAGAAACAAAAAATGCCATTGCGGCAAACATACCGAGCATAATGATGCTTATTTTATTCATCGCTCTCATATCTCAATGTTTTTATTGTCGCAAAGGTAGTGCTTTTCACGGAAACGAAAAGAGAAAATACTTGATTTTTGTTCTTCTTTTCCGCAATTCAAAATATGATACTTGCAAAGTATTCCGGCGAAACGCCGAAAGAATTTGACGGAACGGCGTTTTACGAAATTCTTTCGGCGTTCTATTTTCGTGAAACGGTCTTTGGTTGAACTCTTCTTGCGAATGTATGTTTACCTTTGCAGAATGACCGTTCGGATATGCCTGACAGGTTGGTTAAAACGGTCAAAATGTGATTTCATACAAAAAAGCGTCAAAAAAATTTGGAAATTGAAAATTTTAGAGTACCTTTGTAAGTGGTTTTTCATACCTTGTGCCTTATGAAGAAAGTGTTTGTATTTGTCATGATTGTGCTGCTTGGCTTCGGACTTGCGGCTCAAACAAGTAAAAAGAGAAAGAAAAAACCGGCAACGCCAAAACCTGTTGCCCCCGTTGAGGTTGCTTTGCCGGAAAGGTGTTCGGATTGTCTTTTTGCAGTGAAATTGCAGGTCGATGTACCTTTCGGCCCCACCGAACCTTTGAATGGACCGGGCTTTGTGAGCGAAATCCGCCGCGATGCTCAGACAAAGAATGTTTTTGAGCATGAACATAATTCCATTTGGTACGCCGTGGATATTCCATACGATGGAAAATTGCTCATAGACATCAAACCCAAAGGTTCTTCCGACGATTATGACTTCTTGGTTTACCAATACACGGACAGGTATTTCTGCAATCGGGTGGAGAAAAACAGGGTCAAACCGATAAGAAGCGTACAATCCGTTTGCAATGCGGAAGTGCAAGGCAGGACAGGCTTGTCGCTTACCGGAAGTATGGCACATATAACAAAGGAGTCCGATGTGGCATACGGCAAATATATCGACGTGAAAGCAGGAGAAAGTTATGTTATTGTGGTTGACAATCTGACGGACGGAGGATTGGGACATACGATAAGTTGTGAGGTATGGACCGATTTCGCTCCCTTGTATATACAACCGATGGACAGTATTCTTTCTCAGAGAACCACTGCCGACATATACGTAAAGGAAAACGAGACAGGCAGAATTGTTGTCGATAAGAAAGATGCGGGTTCCATGAAAATAAAACTCCTTCCGGAGCATAGCTATAACATTGCTCTGAGCAAGGAAGGCTATTTCAGAATGAACAGAACCGTCTCTCATTCGCAGGCAACAGGCAAAGACTCCGTTTTCACTGCCAAATTGGTGGAAATAAAAGCCGGTTCGGGCATACCTCTCGGCGGAGAATTGTATTTCGACAATAATGAACAAGGCGAAGTTTTCCTCATGAAGGAATGTTACCCTGCATTCGACGGTGTAATCAAGACTTTGAATGAGTATCCCAAGATAAACATCGAGATAATCGGCAGAATTGCAACCGAGGGATTGAATGTCAGAAAAGATAACGAAGTCTCCAAACAACGAGCCGAAGCAATAAAGGACTATCTTGTCGCACAAGGAATTAACGAAAGCCGGATAAAGACGAGAGGTTCCTCTGTCAAAGAGTTGGAGAAGCAGTTGAAAGCACAACAAAAGTTAAAAAACAAAATAATTACGCCTCCGTGCGAAATAAAAATAGCAAGCACACGTTAGAGTAGCGTATTTATTGAAGTTACTGTCCCATGGTGTAGCGGTAGCACAAGAGATTCTGGCTCTCTTAGCTCAGGTTCGAATCCTGATGGGATAACAAAAGGAGAACGGACTTTCTATTCGGAAAGTCCGTCTTTCTTTTTCGTTTGTCGTATCTGCAAATGCTTGCAACCCACGTGCCGTGTCTTATATCTTTCTGCCTATATAGAACACATATCCGAACATTTCCTTGTTCTCTTCGTAGTATGCGATTTCTTCTTTTAAACGTTCGACAAAGATTTCTGCCGTTTTGTTTCCCGCATGTTCTTCCATGAAACTCTCCATGGCTGTCGGCATGAATTTATAGTAATTCTCCGTCCAGCAATTCTCGGGAAGAATGAAGTGTGCGTATGGTTCGTAACCTGCTTCCGCCATTTGTCGGATTTTATTCTCTATGCTGTCTATCTCCGGCAGGTTGTCGTTTATCCAACTCATATTCTTCGGACGTCGGTTGCTCAACCACGAAGATTCACTCACTGCAATAAAACCGCCTTTCTTCAAGAAGCGGTGCCAATACTTCAAACCGTTTTCGTATCCCATTATGAAGATTGAACCTTCCGCCCATATCAAATCATGACTTTCATCTTTGAAAGGAAGATTATCCATCGAGGCTTGAACGGGATTGATAATGCTTGTCAGCCCTTCCCTTTTGCAACGTTCGGTCAGGCTTTCCATCATTTCTGGAAGCAAATCCACTGCATCGATTTCGCAGTCGAACTCCTTTGCAAGCACAGCTGTCTGATGTCCCGAGCCGCAACCCAAGTCCGCTATCCTGATATGTCTGCCGAAAGAAGGAATAAGACTTGCCGCAAGCCTCGTTTCCCTGTCTCCTCCGGGCCCTTGTCGTTCGATTCTCTTGAAAAAATCCGCTATAAGCGAAAAATCGAAATCATCTATCACCACATTCTCTTTCTCGTTACTCTTTTGTTCTTTTTCCATCGTAGTTCTCTTTTCTCAATTCGTAAAACAATATATTCTTTTCGGTCTTATCTAATATGCTTTCACCGTGATGAAACACAAATCCGCACTTTTCCAGCACTCTTTGCGATTGACGATTGTTCGCAAAGCAACAAGCCCATAATTTCCGTTTGCCAAGATTTACGAAAGCATGGGAAATCAACGCTTTTGCAGCCTCAGGCACCAAACCTTGCCCCCAATAGGGCTTGCCTACCCAGTAACCGAGTTCCGCCTCATAGTTCCCCATCTTCAAATGCCCCTCGTGCAACAGCAAGCCTACGCACCCGATAACCCTGCCGCTTTTCCGCAACTCCATTGCATAAATTTCGGGAGCCGAAAACACTGTTTTGATGATTTCGAGGCTTTCTTCCATACTCTTATGCGGAGGCCAATCCGCCATAATCCCCACATCGGGATCTTTTGCATACAAATACAAATCCTCGACATTGTTTTCCTGCCATGGACGCAGTAACAATCTATCCGTTTCCAACATAAAATCCAACGTTAAACCCATTCATGCGGTTTAATCGCTTCTTTCGGAATGCTCATCGGGTATTGTAATTTTCCTCTTTCAAACCGCACTGCAAAGGTACGGCATTTTTCCATACCCGAATATTACATTTCTACGCTCTTTCACAGATAAGCAAATCAAGTTCTTGCAATCTTGAAAATAAAACGGCGAAAGAAAAAATTCTTCCGCCGATTGAGCAAATTCTTTCGGCGTTTTATTTTGTCGGAACGCCGTTTCGTAAAAATCAAACGGCGTTCTACGAAATTTTTCTGCCGTTTCGCTGAAATGAAACGCCAAAAGAGATTTCCGGAATAGAGATATGGCGGTTTATCGGTTGGATTGGGTGCGTTGTCGGTAGGCTTTATATTCTTTGCGGAGGGCGTTGAGAAACATTGTTGCCACGTGTTCCGCTCCCTTGTTGTTGAAGTGTATGAAGTCTTTGTTTGCCAAGGGCTCGTCTCGCAGAACCCATGCGGGCATCGAGTTCTCGCCGCCCATGGCTTCAAACAAATCCCAGAAGATACAGCCGTTTTCGAGTGCTGCTTCTTTTTGTGCCTGTCGTAATTTGAAGACATTGGGGTTTGTTATGTAGTTGTCGCCTTGTCTTATGCTTCTGTCGGAGACGCCTACCACTATTATGGCTGCATCGGGCAGGGTTGCATGAAGATATTTCAGTTGTTTGGCAAATTCGGTTTTGTAGAAGGTGTAGTCTTTTATGATTTTGTTTTCCTTTTGCGGTATGGCGTTTACTCCGAATTGCATTATCACGAGGCGAACGTTCAGGTCGTTTGCCATGGTTTCGAGGATTGTTTTGTTGCATTGCCTTATGCCCCAACCGGAACTGCCTCGCAGAGATATGTTGTCGAGATATAGTCCGTTGCCGTCCGACAAGTCCATTCCGTAAAGCTCTGTACCGGCATCGGCTTCTATTCGCAAGTATCTGCTTTGTGCAGTCAGTCTTATGCTTTCTTGTTGAAGAGAAGCGGTTTGTGGAATGTTGATTTCGAGAAGGTCTTTTTGCCTGTCGGATATTTTCAATCGGCTTTCTTTGTCGGGAGAGGCAAAGTATATGGTTAGTTCGCAGTCCGTCGGAGAGGCGAAGTTCAACTCCGTAATGGCTGAATCGGTGAGAGCTTTTATGGAGGACATCATCGTTCCGTAACGATTGTACCCGGCTTGCGGTTGAATAATGCTGTGAAATTCCCAATCGGAGGAATAGTTGTAGATTACGCCTTTTATTTGCGAGAGGCTGTACATGGGGATTTCGCCTTGTCCGTGTCCGCCGAAGGTTTTTTGCAGTTTTTTTCTGAGATAGCCGCTTATTCTGTCTCCTTCGATTTGCGAGTCTCCGTAATGGAGTATTCGTATCGAAGTATTGTCGGTTTGTTTGAGAGAATCCAAGGCAAGAAAGAAGCTATCCAACTGTTCTTTGGCTTCCGACCCGTATTCGAAACCGACAATTCCGTCATCTTGTTTCTTGCCGGTGGTATCGGAAGTGTTATCGACGAGTATTTTATCCACATCGGCATATTCAGGTTGCTTGCTTAGGAAGATGTCTTCCATCGATGGCATTCGCAAATTGAACCCTGAAATATCCAAGCCTTCTTTCGGGAAGCACAAAACGATGATTCCCAAAATCAGAAGGACGACAGCAAGCCGGAGAAAAACCGTTATGGGCTTCATTTACTTTATTCTGATGGTCTGACCGACCCTTATCTTGGAGGCGGCTTTGAGTGTCATGTTGTTCAACTTGCAGATTTGTTCGACGGAAACGCCGTGTTTGCGGGCTATTTTGGTGATTGTGTCCCCTGCTTTGACTTTATGATTGACAACGGTTTGCTTTAATTTCTGTCCGTCGGCTTTCTTCTTTATGCTTTCGGCTGTTTGTTGCGAGTTCAATGCCTGGTTGTCGGAAGCGACAATGGCTTTTTCAGTTTGGGTTGCCGTGGAAATGCTGTCGGCAGGTGCTTTGACTTCTTTTTTGTATGCTTCTTTTTGTTTTACCGCCAAGAGGTCTCCCATTTTCAACTTTTGTCTGCGTCGGGACTTGGGATTCCATGATTTCAGTTGCGATATGCTGACGCCATACAGTTTTGCAACGCTGTACCATGTGTCCCGCTTTCTTACTTTATGGTAGATTACTCTTTCTCTGTACTCGATGTCGTCGGAAGCAAGCTGTTCTTCCGTTCTCTCTCCGAAGTATTTTGCCCTGTCGTAGGCGGATATACTGTCTTCCAAGGCTATGAAATCGTTTATGTACCGAAGCGGTAACCGCAAACTGTATTTGCCTTGTTCGCCCGGCACGAAGTCTGTTTTGTATTGGGGATTTAGTTCGCGGAGTTGGTCGGCGGATATATTCATCACGGCTTCCACTTGTCCGAAATAAAGGTCTTTGCGAAGCATGAGGGTATCGGAAATCAGTGTTAAGGGCTTTGTGAGTTTGGCTGGGGTGATGCCGTGTTCTTTATGGAAGTTCATTACGTATGCTGCTGCAATAAAAGCCGGCACATAGCCTCTCGTCTCACGCGGGAGGTAGTCGTACATGCCCCAGAAATCGTTTCTGCCGGAGCGTTTCATGGCTTTGTTTATGTTTCCGGGTCCGCAGTTGTATGCAGCTATTGCAAGCGTCCAATCGTTGTATATTTTGTGCAAATCTTTCAGGTATCTGGCTGCTGCTTCCGTAGCTTTGAGCGGGTCTCTTCTGTCATCGATTATGGAATTGGCTCTCAAATCGTACATTCTGCCCGTTGCATACATGAATTGCCACAATCCGGTTGCTCCGGCTCTTGAAACGGCTTTCGGATTAAGGGCGGATTCTATGATGACCAAGTACTTCAATTCGCAGGGTACGCCGTACTTGTCAAGTATTTCGTCGAAAATGGGGAAGTAATACTTGCTCAAACCCAACATTACGCCTACTCTGTCGCCTATTCTGTCTATGTAATAAATTATGTTGGCTCTGACTTTGTCGTTATAGGTCAAAGGAACGACCGATGGTATGGACTTTAGACGCTTCGCAAGGATGCTGTCCGGAACATCGACTGCCCGATGGGACGGCACAAAGGAATCCGGTTTGTAATTAAATCTTTGACCGAGCAATTTGGCATTCAACTTCATGTAATGCCCTTGTAAAAGACTGTCGTAGTTCCTCTCGAATTCTCTGAATACTTCGTAATCGTCATTGCTTTGGGCTACGGCTGCAAGGGTAAGCAATATGGTTGTTACGAACGTTATAAGTCTGTTTGTCATTCTTGAAATCTATCCTTCTGTTTCTGTGTACGAGGGTGTAAAGGTACGAATTTTTCGCAATATTGCCCTTTTACAAAATGCGAAGTGCCGAAACGATAATGTTTCGGCACTTCGCACAAGACAGCATTCAGGCTTTAATGTCTGATAAGTGCTGTTGCCACTTCCATGCCGAAAGAGTCATTTCGTCTATTCCTTTTTCGGCTTTCCAACCGAGTTCTTTCTCGGAATAATTCGTGTCTGCCCATATTTGCGTTATGTCTCCCTGTCGGCGTTCGCCTATTTTGTAGTTGAGCTTTATGCCTGTCGTTTTTTCAAAACTGTGAACGAGTTCCAAGACGCTGTATCCTCTGCCTGTGCCTATGTTGAAGTATTCGAAGTCTGCCTTGTCCTTGTTTTCAAAGAAGCGTTTAACTGCAACCACATGGGCTTTTGCCAAATCGACAACATGAATGAAATCCCTTATGCAGGTTCCGTCGGGAGTGGGGTAATCATTTCCGAAAACGGTTAACTGCTTCCTTATACCGGCTGCGGTTTGGGTTATGTACGGCATGAGGTTATTGGGAACGCCGTTGGGTAATTCGCCTATCAATGCACTATCGTGGGCGCCTACGGGGTTGAAGTATCGCAGTGCTATGGCTTTTATTTGTTTTGCGGCACTTGTGAAACGTAATATATCCTCTGCCATTTGTTTTGTGTTGCCGTATGGTGAAGTGGCATTCTTTATAGGACTATCCTCTTTCACCGGTAAAACATCCGGTTCTCCGTAAACGGTGCAGGAGGAGGACTGAACAAAATATTTGATATTGCGGTTCTTCATTTCATTCAACACATTCAACAAAATTCCAAGGTTATTTTTGTAGTATTCTATCGGCTTTTCGCAACTTTCTCCCACGGCTTTGAACGCTGCAAAGTTTATTACGGCTTCAATGTCGCAGTATTGCTCGAATACTTTCTTGCATTCGCTTCCATCGGAAAGGTCTGCTTTTATGAAAGACGGCCTTATCCGTGTGATTTGTTCTATTGCCGAGATTACGTTTTCGTTAGAGTTTGAAAGATTGTCGGCAATGACTACGTTGAAACCCTGTTGTTGCAACTCGACAACGGTATGGCTGCCTATATATCCGGCTCCGCCGGTTACCAATATTGTTTTCATGTATCTGTTATTTGTTGAAAAATTCTCGAACCTTACATATAATGTATGTTTGCTGTTCTTCGTCAAGTTCGGTGTGCATAGGTAATGACAAAACTTGCTCTGCGAGCGTTTCGGAGATGTTTAATGCACCTCCTTGTCGGGCGATGGGAAGAAAAGCTTTTTGTTTGTGCAATGGAACAGGGTAATATACCATTGACGGAATATCATTCTGTTCCAAGAAAGTCCTTAAATCATCTCTTTTCCCGTTCTTTACTTTCAATGTGTATTGATGATAAACATGTGTAGAGAAAGTTTCTTTTTTAGGAATGACCAAATCATCTATATTTCCAAAGGCTTCATCGTATTTTTTTGCAGTTTCCTGCCTTGCTTGCTCATATCTGTCGAGATATTTCAGCTTTGTGGAAAGAATTGCTGCCTGAATGGTGTCGAGCCTTGAGTTAACGCCGAGAATGTCATGGTGATAGCGTACTTTCATTCCGTGGTTCGCTATCATCTTCAAGCGTTCGGCGAGTTCGTCATCGTCGGTAAATAAAGCTCCGCCGTCTCCGTAACAGCCTAAATTCTTCGATGGGAAAAATGAAGTACAACCTATGGTGCCTATGGTGCCGAGTTTTTGTTTTCTTCCGTCTGAAAAAATATAGTCTGCACCTATTGCCTGAGCGGTATCTTCAATTACATATAAATCATACTTTTTTGCAATTTCGAGAATAGCCTCCATGGGGGCGGCTTGTCCGAAAAGATGAACAGGAATGATAGCTTTGGTCTTTATGGATATGGCTTGTTCGATGTTCTTTGCCGTAACATTGAACGAATCGTAATCCACATCGACAAAAACAGGCCTGTAACCCAACAGACCTATAACTTCCGCAGATGCGATAAAAGTAAAATCCGGACAAATTATCTCATCGCTCGGTTTCAAGCCCAAAGACATTATGGCTATCTGCAAAGCATCGGTTCCGTTGCCGCAAGGAATAACATGTTTTACGTTAAGGTAGGAAGTAAGTTCGC
Organism: uncultured Bacteroidota bacterium; assembly: GCA_900545215.1. GTDB lineage: Bacteria > Bacteroidota > Bacteroidia > Bacteroidales > P3 > Onthomorpha. Next base: position 7,259 of record UQXW01000020.1, on the reverse strand, counting down.
TTGCAAACTCTCCGACCTTTGCTCCCTTTATGAAAGCCGTGGATTTGATGACATCGGATATCGCTTCGTCTATTTCGGATTTTATCTTCTCATACTGAGAATGTAAATCTACCATTTGAATCTTTCTCATCGCTTACATTTTGAGTTTACCGATTGCAAAGTTAGAAATAAAAACACAATGAAGCCCAAAATCAAGTTCAAAAGTAGTTTTCAACAAGGCTGTATTATTGCTAATCCTTACAAGCAAATGTACTTTTGCTCTATTCAACGCTCAAATGTTGAGAAGTTCTTTCGGGAAAAAGTTTCTTTCGTAGGAGAACAATCGTAAATTTGTACCCGAAAATACAGAGAAAAAAGCGAAATACAAAAGGCAACATAGAAATGGACAGAAAGGCTTTAAGTAAAGATGATATATTGAAGTCAAGCGTGGATTATTTCCACGGAGACACCTTGGCAGCTGACGTTTGGATTAACAAGTATGCTCTGAGAGATGGCGATGAAGTCTATGAATTGAATCCCGATCAAATGCATAGACGTTTGGCGAAGGAGTTCGCAAGGATAGAGCAGAAATACAAAAATCCTATGAGCGAGGAAGAAATATACGGATTAATGAAAGACTTCAAGTATATCATTCCGCAGGGTAGCCCGATGGCAGGTATAGGCAACGATTTTCAAATTGTGTCTCTATCCAACTGCTTTGTCATTGGCAATCCTTCCAATTCCGATTCGTATGGCGGCATAATGAAAATCGACCAAGAGCAGGTACAGTTGATGAAACGTCGCGGTGGTGTCGGTCACGACCTTTCTTATATACGTCCGAAGATGAGTCCTGTCAAGAATTCGGCTCTTACTTCCACGGGAATAGTGCCTTTCATGGAACGATACTCCAATACGACAAAAGAAGTGGCTCAAGGAGGAAGACGCGGAGCCTTGATGTTGTCCATATCCATAAAGCACCCTGATGCAGAGGACTTCATAGATGCGAAAATGGAGCTTAACAAGATAACAGGAGCCAATGTATCGGTTAGAATAGACGATGAATTCATGCGATGTGTTGTCAGCGGGAAGCCTTACAGGCAACAATTCCGCATAGATACGGATACTCCTGATGTTGTTAAAGAGATAGATGCACGGGTCTTGTGGAACAAAATCATACACAACGCATGGAAGTCGGCAGAGCCAGGAGTATTGTTTTGGGATACCATAATAAGAGAATCCGTTCCCGATTGCTACGAATCATTCGGCTTCAAGACCGTATCGACCAACCCTTGCGGAGAAATACCTTTGTGTGCCTACGATAGTTGTCGCTTATTGGCAATCAACCTGTACTCTTACGTCAAAAATCCTTTCACCAAAGATGCCGAGTTCGACTTCGAGCTTTTCCGCGAACATGCTCAAAAAGGACAAAAGCTCATGGACGACCTTATCGATTTGGAGATGGAGAAAATCGAACGTATTCTTGCAAAGATAGAATCCGACCCCGAACCGGAGATAATAAAGAGAGTGGAAAAAGAATTGTGGTTGAACATAAAGATGAAGTGCTTGGAGGGAAGAAGAACAGGCTTCGGCATAACGGCAGAAGGCGATATGTTGGCTGCAATGGGTCTTACATACGGAACAGATGAGGCAACCGATTTTGCCGTCAAAGTACAAAAAACTTTGGCATGCTCAGCTTACCGTTCTTCCGTACTGATGGCAAAAGACAGAGGGGCGTTTCCTATATATGATACAAAGTTGGAAAAGGATAATCCTTTCATCAACAGGTTGAAAGAAGCCGATGGAGAACTTTATTCCATGATGAGCAAATACGGAAGAAGAAACATAGCCTTATTAACCATAGCTCCAACGGGCAGTGTCAGTATTTGTACACAGACTTCCTCGGGAATAGAACCTGCGTTTCTCGTTTCATATAAAAGAAGGCGAAAAGTCAATCCTAACGACAGCAAAGCCAACATATCATTCTACGACTCGGAAGGACAGGCATGGGAGGAATACAACGTGCTTCACCACAAATTTGCCATTTGGGCAGAAATCAACGGATACAATGTCGAAGATCTGAGATATAAATACACAGATGATGAAATTCAAGCCGTGATTGCAAAATCTCCTTACCATAATGCCACCGCAAATTGCGTCAACTGGGTCAACAAAGTGAAGATGCAGGGAGCTATCCAGAAGTGGGTGGATCATTCAATATCTGTTACTGTAAACGTTCCTAAAGAAACGACCGAAGAAGTGGTCAATAAAATATATCTTACGGCATGGGAAAGCGGTTGCAAGGGTATGACCATATACCGCGATGGTTCAAGAGACGGAGTATTGGTCTCTAATACGAAGAAAGATGCTGCATTCACCGAAACAAAAGCACCAAAGAGACCGAAAAAACTGGAAGCCGACATAATACGCTTTCAAAACGACAAAGAGAAATGGATAGCTGTTGTCGGATTGTACGAAAACCACCCTTATGAGATATTCTCAGGAAAGGCTGACAACTTCGCTCTGCCTAACACAATAGACAAAGGTTGGGTGATAAGAGTCAAAGAAGGTTCCACACCGGCAAGATACGACTTCCAATTCTTGGATGCCGATGGCTATAAGGTAACCATAGAGGGTCTTTCGAGAATGTTCAAGAAGGAATATTGGAACTACGCCAAATTGATTTCAGGAATACTTCGTCACGGTATGCCTATACCGAACGTAATCGAGTTGGTATCCAAACTTACCTTGGATACGGATTCCATAAACACATGGAAAAACGGTATAGCGAGGGCTTTGAAGAAATACATCAAAGACGGCACGGTGGTAGAGGGAGAGAAATGTCCTCAATGTGGAGAACCTGTTATCTATACCAGCGGTTGCAAACAATGCTCCTCCTGCGGATGGAGCAAATGCGGTTGATAACGCTTTTACTTCCATAACAAGCACAAGATGAACGGAAGAACGTTTCTCATTTCCATTCTTCTTGTGCTTTTTTCTTTGAGTTTATTTGCACAAACCGACAGAGACGATGTCTTGGAGGCTGCGATGCGGCAAATAGAAGACCTCGATATAAGCAGTACCGCAAAGGAGGAATGGATAGAACAACTTTCCGCCTTTCTTATCTCGCCTCTCAATCTCAATTCCGCAGAAGAATTTCAACTTCGTCTGCTGGGGCTGGACGATTTCCAAATCTTTTCTCTGCAACACTACATAAAAGAAACAGGCGAGTTGTTCTCTTTGCATGAACTGAATTTGATAAACGGTTTCGATGACGAGACATTGATACGTATAAAGCCCTTCGTCTGCATAAGAAAATCGGAATGGAAAGCATCTTTGCGTTTGGACAGCATAGCAAAACACAATTCGCAGGAATTGAGACTGCAATACAAGCAAACCATCGAGCGGGCAAAAGGCTATGCAAGGGACGATGGTAAAGGATACCTCGGTAATCCGTTCGCAGCCCAATTTCGTTATAACTTCAATTACTTCGACAGGCTTCAATTCTCGGTCGTTGCAGACAAAGATGCCGGAGAACCATTCTTCAATTCGCTGCAACCATACGGCTTTGACCACTATTCCATACAATTAACCTTGAAACATATATGCTTCATCAAGCAACTGACCCTCGGTGATTACAGATTGGCATTCGGAGAAGGGCTGGCAGTAAGTCAGGGCTTTTCATTGTCGTACCTGAACACCGATGCCGTAATAAGGAAACGCAATTATGGAATAACACCACACCGTTCAAGTGCCGAATACGACTATAACCACGGTATCGCAACCCAAATCGACATCGGCAAAACCTCGCTTTTCCTGTTTGTAAGCATGGATAAAAGCGACTATTCCGGCAACCTCCTCACCACAGGGCTTCATCGCACAGAACATGAACTTGCCACAAAAGATTCGACCCTCACAAGAATGCTCGGAGCCCACATTGCATACGACCGCAAAGGCTTGCAATTAGGAGCAACCGCCATTTATTATGACTTCAAAGACAGTCTGCGCCATCAAAACAGACAATACCAAAAATATTACTTTGAAGGAAAACGCAACAGCGTACTTTCCCTCAATGCATCTTACCTTTTCAAACGGTTGAACCTTTTCGGAGAAGCCGCCATCAGCCGCAACAAAGCATACGCCGCCATTTTCGGAGTGCAAATCAACCTTGCATACAAAACCACACTCTCTTGCTCCTATCGCAATTACGACAAGAAATTCCAAAACCACTATGCTACCGCACTCTCCGCCCAAAGCCGTATAGCAAACGAACAAGCCGTCAACTTTGCCCTTGCTCACAGGATAAACGACAAGTACTCCTACTACATAGGTTGCGATTTCTTTCACTTTCCTTTTGCAACCTACATAAGCACGCCTCCTACAAAAGGCTGCAAACTGAAGACCGAATTTCTCTTCACCCCTGACGAGCGAACAAAAGTACGCCTCATCTCACGCATTACCACACGCGAACAAGACAATAAGTCCGAACCCGGTACTTTACAAAGCAAAACCACCCTGCAAACCCAAATCCATGCCCTGTACTCCATCAACGAATACTTCCAACTCCATTTCCGCACAGGATATAATACTTCCCGTTTCACTAATACCGCAAACGGCTGGTTTCTCTGCATGGAAGCAATCATGAAACTACCACACCCGAAACTGCAACTCAACTTCCGATACACCTATTTCGACACCGATGACTATGATACCCGTTTCACCCTCTACGAATACAACCTTCCGCTAACATATTCCTCTGCCATGCTTTACGACAGGGGACATCGTGCCTACATTTTCCTTCGCTGCAATCTGCATAAAAGAATGCAACTCTCTTTCCGCTACTCCGTCAACCTTTATACCGACAAAGAAACCATATCCTCGGGCAACGACCAAATTCCAACGAACCACAAACAAGATATAGGCATACAACTATACTTCAAATTCTGATCATACAAGTCCGTCTGCCATTCTCGATTTATCGCAATCTCACATCGATTCGTACATTTCTCTGTGTTTCATGATTGATTTCATATTCTGCATAGCCCAATCCGTCAGATTTCGGATTATCGGAACCAAAGACAAACCCGTTTCCGACAATTCATATTCTACTCGTATGGGAACCTCGGGAAAAACCGTACGAATAACCAACCCATCGGCTTCAAGCGTTTGTAAAGTACCCGAAAGAACCTTGGTGGATATGTCCGGTATCAGTTTGTTCAGTTGATTGAACCTTGTTTTACCGTTTTCGCTTAGGACAAGAACTATCAGTAACGACCACTTATTCCCGAAACGGGCAACCACGTTCCGAATGGGACAAATCTCAACCATAGAATTTTTTTCTGATTTTCTTTTCATCGCAATCCTCTCTCTTTTACCGACAATGAGTTAAAGGTAACTTACTCACAATCTTGTAACCTCTTGTGCAACAGTATGAAAAGATATATCTTTGCACTGTCGAAAGAAAGCAACAAGACAATGCAAATTTAGTGAACAAAATCGGAATGAAATGGTAAGACAGAGCATAAAACACTTTGCGAACCTTACGGTCTTGTTCATACGAAAAGACATAACAATAAAACGAATAGTAATCATAAAAACAACAAGACAATGAAACAAATCAAGCAAATTGCAAATGCAAGCAACTTCAAAGCCGTTGATTTCGGTGAATTGAGTGAATTGAAAGACTATGTATTGGAATTGGGAACGGAAATGAAAATCTCCGGCAAGGTATTCGGTGGAGCCGTTTTGGAAGCAGACGGAGGAGATTTCTCTTTCCAAATGTTTCAACCCGGAACGGAAACAGGCTTTCTGCACAAGCACAAACAACATGAAGAACTTTATTTCTTTTTCAGAGGCAAAGGAGAATTTCAAGTGGACGGACAAATCTTTCCCATCAAGGAAGGCAGCGTTGTCAGAGTCGCTCCGGAGGGAGAACGCTCGGTACGCAACAATGGTACGGAACCTCTGATTATGCTTTGTGTACAATACAAGGGTAATACCTTCACGGCGGAAGATGCCTCCGACGGAATAATTCTGGAAAAGCAGGTAAAATGGTAAGACGTTCCTCTTTCTTGATATACAAGTCTGTAAATCCTGGCTTCATTTCGATGAAAGGACAAAGGTATAACTCATAACCAAACAATGCATTAAGCCAATCCATACACTTATTGCCGATTAAGGCAAGAACAAACCGCCGTTTCGTTATAGGTATTTGCAAAGTATTGATTTGTCGATAGAAGAAAAGAGCAGTGTATCTCAGTCTATGAAGTCAGGTGAAACAAAGTTCCGGCTTGGTTTTACGGGTGAAATGTTTTGGCTAACTTTGCTGAAAATTTTGAGAGATGAATATCGAATTGATTGAAAAGGCTTGGATTGACCGCAGTTTGTTGAATGATGAGACCGTAAAGCAGGAAATTTTGCATATTATCGGGGATTTGGATTGCGGAAAGGCGAGAGTTGCGGAAAAAGAAGACAACAGATGGATTGTGAACCAACATATAAAGAAAGCAATCTTGTTGTATTTCCCTTTATGCGGGATAAAGAATATCGAGAGCGGAGATTTGAAGTTTTGGGATAAAATACCGACGAAACAAAACTTTGAGAAGTTGAAAGTAAGATGTGTTCCGCCTGCGGTGGCTCGCTATGGCAGTTTCTTGGCAGAGGGTTGCATAATGATGCCGTCCTTTGTCAACATAGGTGCTTACGTGGATAGCGGAACCATGGTCGATACTTGGGCTACGGTCGGCAGTTGCGCCCAAATCGGAAAGAATGTGCATTTGGCAGGAGGGGTCGGTATCGGAGGGGTATTGGAGCCTGTGGGAGCAAATCCCGTGATTGTGGAGGACGATTGCTTTATCGGTTCACGTTGTATCGTTGTCGAAGGAGCATTGATTAAACAGGGGGCTGTATTGGGGGCGAATACCGTGATAACAGGCTCGACAAAGATAATAGATGTGTCGGGTAGTGAGGCAATAGAGTATAAGGGCGTTGTGCCTGAGAACTCTGTCGTTATCCCCGGCAGTTACCCTAAAATGTTTCCTGCGGGTACATACAACGTTAACTGTGCTTTGATAATAGGAAAGCGTAAAGAAAGTACGGATAAGAAAACCTCATTGAATGAAACGCTGAGAGACTTCGGCATTTCGGCGTAAGGCTTTTCCGAAATCCCTTTACATATATGATAAGGGGGTATTTCGATGGAACGGAATGAATGACGAGAACTTCGACGTCAGTTTTTGATAGAGTCGAAGTTTTTTCCATATACGCCTTGTGTCTTGGTAACC
>UQXW01000019.1 GCA_900545215.1 uncultured Bacteroidota bacterium | reverse complement strand
TGCTGTATTGGATACAGCAGTATTTGAATATTGTACAAGTTTGACTTCGGTTAATTTTCCGAATGGTTTGACGAGAATCGGAGCATGGACATTCGACAGTTGTGTCAATTTGAGTAATATTACATTGCCTGAGGGGTTGACAATAATTGAGAAATCTGCATTCAGATATTGCAAAAGCTTGGCTTCTATTGTAATTCCTGATAACGTTACTTCCATAGGGGATTATGCTTTTGCGATGTGTATCAGATTGACTTCGATCAAAATTCCTTATAGAGTTACAGCTATAAATGAGGGGTTGTTCTATAATTGCTCTAATTTGAGTACGGTTAATATCAATGACAATGTAACTTCCATCGGGGATTATGCTTTTTATAAGTGCAGTAGTTTGAATGCTATTTCAATTCCGAGTGGTGTTACAAATATAGGCTACGCTGCGTTTTGGAATGTTCCTTTGAGGAATGTTTATTCACGGGCAGAACTTCCTCCTACTTTGGGACAATATGCTTTCTCTGATTTTTCTGCAAAATTATTTGTTCCTTGTTCTACGGTACCAAGCTATCAAGAAGCAACTTATTGGGAAAATTTCAATCATATAAAAGGAGTGTATTTTGAGGATGTCGAAGCAACGATTTGTGAAGGAAACATATATACAGAGAACGGCTTCAATGCAAATCTGACAGGTATATACTTCAAAACATTGCATAACGAAAGCGAGGAGTGCGATCGTGTGATTACACTGTATTTGACGGTTAATCCTGCGTATAATATCACAATAAATGCAAGCATAGAAGAAGGTGCAATATACGAAGAGAATGGCTTCGATGTCAATCAAGCCGGTCAGTACACCCAAACCTTGCAAACGATTGATGGATGCGACAGTATAGTTACATTGAATTTGACATTTGTAGGATTGCGTGATGTACTTGCGAGCGCAGTCGAAGTTTCGTTGTATCCGAACCCTGCGAATGCTTATACAACGTTGAAAGTCGAGGGCTTGAAAGAACAAACGCCTGTGTATTTGTTCGATATTCAAGGACGCAAACTCAAAGAATATATCATGAACATTGGTCAGGAGACATTGCGAATAGATCTCGGCGATTTGCCGAAGGGTGTATATACAATCATGCTCGGCAGCACGACGAAGAAGTTGATAGTGGAGTAAGCAGTAAGCAAGAATACTGCAAACGCAGCGAAGCCGCAGGCAATATGTCTGCGGCTCTTTGTAATCAAGGCTCATGTCTTATCTCATGCTTCCGGAAATCTTCGACATTGCATGTTTATCTCGCGATTATCTGTTCGTTTTTGCAGAAAAGCCATACAGGGGCTTTGATACAGTCTCATTTTTTGTACCTTTGCAAATAAACATACAATCGATTTATCCGTGGGTATCGCACTATAAACTTATTGCAGAAGTCTTCACAATGTCGAAAATATTTTTGCTACATCCATTGCGAAATCAAATAAAAGTATTACTTTTGCATTCGATATGACCTCCCACGCTTCTCGTAGAACAGCGCACCCGGGGAGGTCTTCGAGTTTTTTTATAGTAGCTTTTGATAAAATTGGCTGATAGAACTGATTATACAAAGAAACCGTTGACTCTCGACGAGCAAGTTGCACGGTTAAAGCAACGGGGACTTGTTTTCGATGATGAAAGTGAGGCTATAGCTTATTTGTTTAATATCAGCTATTATCGACTTCGTGCTTACACTTATCCGTTTCAAGAAAATGGAGAGGGGGTCGAACATAACTTTACTCGTAAAGATATTCACTTCAAAGACATCATTGACCTTTATTGTTTCGACCGCAGACTGCGTTCGCTCATATTCAATGCCATTGAAAAAATCGAAGTCGCAGTACGCACTAAGATTATACAAATCTATGCCGAAAGTACACATAATAGTCATTGGTACGATAATGAAAGTTTGTATCGTTTCGACTATGAAGACCTAATGAAGCATATCGAAGCCGATGTGAACCGCAGTAACGAAGATTTTATCAAGCATTACAACTCCAAATACAACAATCCTCCGATGCCGCCAAGTTGGATGGCACTCGAAGTAGTGTCATTCGCCACATTGAGCCGCTTGTTCAAATCCTTAAAGTCAGACAGCCATAAGAAATACATTACCGAACAATTCGGCTTAAAGAAAGTTGCAATCTTGGAGAATTGGCTACATGCAATCTCCAATCTTCGTAACTGTTGCGCCCATCACAGCCGAGTGTGGAATCGTCGTTTTATGGTTAGTGTAATCTTGCCATACGATACTCTTTATCCGTTTATGGATAGAATGACAATCAAACAAATTCACACAAACAAATTGTTTGCAGTACTTTCTTGCGTTGTGTATATTCTTGACATTATCAGTCCCGGAAGCTACTTTAAGCGAAATCTAAAAGAATTGCTCAAATCCGATTGACGTCTGCTTGACCTTAAAGATATGGGATTTCCAAAATACTGGCAATCACTTTCCGTTTGGCGAGAAAAATAACGAACCCTACGTTATAAATAGTTTATCATAGTGTTGCGGTAGGTCATATTTATCAGGCTATCAGGGTTTGTTGTTTTTTATTTGCTTGAATGTTTTTATGTGTAGAGACGTGCTTGATGATTCCTTATATTGTAAACAACCGAATTAAGATCGGGAGGGGCAGTCAAATGCAACCGAACTCGCGATTATCTGTTCGTTTTTGCAGAAAAGCCATACAGGGGCTTTGATACAGTCTCATTTTTTGTACCTTTGCAAGCTCAAAAGAAATTGGGGATAATGATAAATAAACAGGACGAAACGACGAATAACGGTGGTTTCGGATACGAAAAGATAGAGCGTTACAACGAAAAGACTTTGGAGACGTTGGCTTCTCATTATAAGGAAATCATAAGGCTGTTGGGCGAGGATGTGAACAGGGAAGGTTTGCTTGCCACGCCGATGAGGGTTGCAAAGGCGATGCAGTTCTTCACTCATGGTTATGATCTCGACCCTGAAGCGATACTTCGTTCCGCCATGTTCAAGGAAGATTATAAGCAGATGGTGTTGGTGAAGGATATAGAGATATATTCTCTTTGCGAACATCACATGGTGCCTATGGTAGGTAAGGCTCACGTGGCGTATATACCAAATGGCAGGATTGTGGGGTTGAGTAAAATCCCGAGAGTGGTCGATGTATTCGCAAGACGTTTGCAGGTGCAGGAGAGAATGACGCAACAAATAAAAGATTGCATACAAAACACCCTCAATCCGCTCGGAGTGGCAGTGGTAATCGAAGCCAGACACTTGTGCATGAGCATGCGGGGTGTTCAAAAGCAGAATTCCCTCACAACGACTTCCGACTTTACGGGAGCTTTTCTCAAAAACAAAGAGACAAGAGAGGAGTTCATGCACCTGATAGGCGTGAAACTCTCATAACAACCTTATCTCGTCAGGCAGAATATCTGCCACAATACTATGGCACAGGAATTGCAAACATTCAAAGAATGCTTTGTGCCGAATTGAGGTATCTCCACACAATCGTCGCACATATCCACCACGTCCTGACTTACGCCATCGACTTCATTACCGAGAATTATTGCCACCTTTTCGCCTTTGTCGAGTTGCAATTCGTTCAACATCGTGCTGTTTCTTGCCTGCTCGACAGCCAACACCTTGTATCCGTCCTTGCGAAGCCTTTCCACTGCTTCCGATGTTTCTTTGCAATAACTCCATTTTACACTCTCCGTTGCCCCCAAGGCTGTCTTTTGAATGTCTCTGTGAGGCGGCACGGGACTTATGCCGCATAAAACGAACTCCTCGACAAGGAAAGCGTCGCAAGTGCGGAATATGGAACCGATATTATTCATGCTCCGAATATTATCCGACACAACAACAATAGGGTTCTTTGCTGCTGCCTTAAACTCTTCCACCGTCTTGCGGTCGAGTTGTTCCATAGATAGTTTCTCTCTCATCGCTTATAGCTTTTTATATTCTCTCAATGTCCTGCCTCGCCATTATAGACCCTTATTCCGAGTTGCCCGAAACGTTCATCGTCATAGCGATAAAGCGGCAGGTAAAAATAAATACGCTTCCGTATATTCAATGAACGTTTGTCTATATCCCAACCTTCGCCTATCCTTATGGCAATAATGTCCTCGGGCATAATATCCGAAAATGCCGACTTCATGCTCTCTTGTCCTGTGTTTTCATCATAGAAAACGAAATCATTCTTGACGACAAACAAATCTTCCACCTGCTTTGGTGATGAGAACTCGCTTCCATCGGGTTTGAATGCTTTAACCTTGCCTTGCTGCACAAAGGAAAAAAGATTGGAACAAAACGGCATTTGGTTCGGATACTTCAAAGTATGCACATACAATACCGTATCCTGAATATGCAGCATATCCGTCGAATCGAAATCACCCTCGGGAAAAATCCAGAAAAGCGGCATGCAGACACTGTCTTCCTTTTCTCCGGAAAACTGTTTGTATCTTACCATATAAGGACAATAAGCCTTGACCGTCTTGCTTAATGAAACATCATCATACTTGTAATCCACAACTTCCTCGAAACGGTAAGCCGAGATAAAAGGTCGTATATACTCGAATACGCTGTCTTTTCCTATTACCTTTCCGAAATTCCTTTGCTCGAAGGAAATAATCCTGCCGATAACAGTATCGAGATTAAGCTCCCGCTTCCGTTCGTCATAAACCTTCACCCGCTTTTGCTTCACCGCCGAGAGTATAACCTCTGCCAATTCCTCCCTGAACCAACCTGTGATATGCTCGTACTTTACGGGGTTCAGCGTTTTGTCCGTTTCCCATTGCGGATTGAACACTCCTATGTCATGATACTCATGCTCCATTGCATGAGTGTAATATTGAGCGAATACCCCTCCACAGACCATAACCGCAAACACAAATGCCAACAAAAACTTCTTCATATTACCTCCTGCGAATATAATAAAGAGGGTATAAGCCCCTGAAATCACCCTGTTTCCCGAAAATACTTACCATTGGTGCGAAGTAATTCGTTCTCTTGATGAGGTTCAAATTCACCTTGTCGAAGCACCATTCCTCTCCGAATCGGAAATGGTCTATGTTCTCGCTTCCATAAAATGCTTTGACTACGGTATCCCGTTCCTTTACGTTGCCTTCCGTATCGGAGGCGGTGAGTCTCTCCAATATATCGAATTGTCGCCTCTTCAAGACGTCGGTTCGCAACAACTCCTCACTTGCCGATGGATTTTCGTATGCCTTCATCTCGCCCGACTCAGTTCTTGCAATCAGCCTTTCCAAGAAAGGAATGGAGTATTCTGCCTCCAAATGGGCGTCCCACCAATGATAAGGTTGCGGATTGTATATCGGCATGGTGAACTCTATGTTTCTCGCCAACACAAGCGTATCCCTCGATATAACATCACCTTTCGGCTTTATCCAACCCAACTCGAAGCGAAAAGCCTCCGCGGTCTGCAATTCCTCTCCCTGCAAGACCACCGTATCCTTTCTTATTACAGGACAAAAAGCAAGGACTTTCTTCTTTATCAACATGCTTTCGGAATTGTAAAACCACTGTTCCTCGAACTTTATCGCTCTTACCTCTTCCTCTATCAACCTTTGCACCTCTTCCTTTGTGCAAGTTCGTCCGTAAACCTTGCCGAATGCAGTTGTCAAAGCACACATCACTGTATCGTAGTTCAGAGAATCGCCCTTGTCATTCAAAAAGAACAATTTTTTATCCTTTGCCGCAGCATTCACAAAATCTATCGTCTGCCACCAGAAGCGTTTATCCACAAGATAATTATAAACGACAGAATCCCTCACCTGTGAAGAACCCACTTTTGCCTGCATTATAGGCACCTCATAAATAATCCGCATGGACAGCAATCTCTCTTGCGAATAAGCCGACAGCCACATCGACAATACTGCCATGAAAACAAATACCTGCTTCACTCTTAATACATTTTATCAAACCGCAAAGTTACTTCTTTATTTCATTACAAGGAAGCGAATACAAAGAAAATCCGATGGCAGATAAAGCCCTCGAACATTCAAACAACATGGATTTCGTATATTGTTTTTGCAGTTGAAACACAAAATTGTAACAAATATACGGTAATTGTTTTGTAGCTGTCGAATAAAGTGGTATATTTGCCGGCAGAATAGTCTTTGAAATTCATGTATTCATCGGAGTATATTTTGCAAACAATAAACACAATACACAATGAAGAAAGTAGTTTATAGCCTTTTTGCAGTGGTAATTGCTATGATTGCCATTGGTTTTGCAAGCTGCAATGATAAGGAAGAAAAAGAACAATCCGTTAATAATGGCAGGCTTCGGGCAGAATATACTTATTTGGGCGATATAAATGAACCGGCTCTGACTCCGATTGAGTTCTCTTATCATTTGGACGGGAATACCCTTACGATAGAGAAGAAAAACCATCGTTGCAATACCATAGCCGACAACCCTCGTATCACAACGGAAATTCATAATGATACAATCATTGTAATGGAAGAGTGGTATAACGGAGGTTTCGATGGAGATTTTGTTTTCAATGCAGATTCAAGGGATATGAACCTTACTGTTTATGATTTGCCAAAGGGTGATTGGGTGGTAGTGAATATAAGCGTAACATACCGTTCCGACGGAAATACGAATAATCGTTTCATAAGAGGAGTTTCTTCCGATGGACAATTGCTTATCGGAGACGGAATTCGTTTTCGCTCGGGCAACGCATTTCATATATCGGTCAAATAAGATAAATACAGATTGTAAAACGTAAAAACAACAAGAAATGAAAAAGACGATACATAGCATAATCGCAGTTGCTGCTGCAATCGGTTTCATAGGCTTTGTAAGCTGTAATGATAAAGAAGAAAAAGAACAAACTATCAATAACGATAGCGGGGTTAAAGCGGAATATACCTTTTTGGGTGAAATCAGTTCGGTATCTTGCGATAGAAAAGATTTCTCTTATCATGTAGATGGGAATACCCTTACGATAGAAAAGACAGATGCTTTTTGTAAGTTGCTTGCAGACACTCCATGTATATGGACGGAGATTTCGAATGATACTATTTTTGTCGTTGAGGAATGGCATAATGATGGTTCCAACAGTAGTGCATCGAGAGACGTAAAGTTGAAAGTTTCAAATCTGCCAAAAGGGAAATGGACTGTTTTCAATGCTGCCGTTTTCTATTACTTTGACGGGAATACGGATTGCAGCCATGTACGCTCGATCGAAAACGGAGAAGTACTCTTTGGTGATTCATACGAAGGAGGATTCGGTATTTCATTCTCTATCGAAGTGAAGTAAATCGGAATAACATTGTAGTTTTTCTTTTGTGAGACGGCGGAAAATCAACCTATCGATTTTTCGCCGTCTTTTTTGTGCAAGGCCGAATGCAACTTATCTGTTATATTTGTGTATTGAATAGGTAACAAAAAGCATTCGAGCGGAAAATAAATCCGAGTTTTCCTTGGGTAGATACATCTGCTACGAAACACTGTTTCGTTTTTGTGGTTGAGAGGAGGTGGTGTCGTGTTGTTTGAAATGAATGTTGCTTTGCGGGAATGGAGTGTTGCGGGTCGAGGTGTGGGTGTGTAGTTTACGGTCATGGCTTTCACGAATTTAATTACTATCTTTGCAAGTCGATATTTCATGATTGCTTATGGCTTTTTTACCTACGACAGTAAAGGAATTGGAGGAGAGGGGTTGGGATTATGTCGATGTGATTTTCGTATCGGGTGATGCATACGTGGATCATCCGTCTTTCGGCTGTGCCGTTATATGCCGCTATTTGGAAAAGGCGGGTTATCGTGTTGCTGTTCTGGCTCAACCGAATTGGCAGGACGATTTGAGGGATTTCAAGAAGATGGGTCAGCCGCGGCTTTGCTTCTGTGTCAGTTCGGGTTGCATGGATTCCATGGTCAATCACTATACTGCGGCAAAGCGTAAGAGAAGCGATGATGCCTACACTGCCGGCGGTCAATCGGGTTTTCGTCCGGATAGGGCGACTTCGGTTTATTCGGAAATACTGAAACGGCTCTATCCGTCGGTGCCTGTGCTTATAGGTGGCATAGAGGCTTCCATGCGGAGACTTGCTCATTACGATTATTGGTCGGATACGCTCATGCCTTCGGTGCTTCTGACCTCCGGAGCGGATATGTTGATTTACGGAATGGGGGAGAAGGTGGTCAAAAGGATTTGCGATGAGTTGAAAGCGGGCAGGAAAATAGAAGAAATCACCGATATGGAGCAGACGGCTTACCTTTGCCGCAAACCGAATGCGACAAAGAAAGCGTGGGCTGATGTATTCGTTCCGTCTTTCGAACAGTGCCGCAGGGATAAAAAGGCTCAGGCAAAGTCTGTATGTTTGTTTGAGAAGCACAGCAACAAATCCGATGATGAGCGTTTGATACAGAAATACGAGAAAGAGGGCGTTTATGTTGTCGTGAACCCTTTCGACAGGAGTTATTCGGGGGAGGATTTGGATAATATTTACCTTTTGCCGTTCGAGAGGAAGCCTCACCCGAAGTATGCCAAGCGGGGAACGGTGCCGGCTTTCGAGATGATAAAATATTCGGTCAACATACACAGAGGGTGCTTCGGCGGTTGTGCTTTCTGTACCATTGCGGCACATCAGGGCAAGAGAATAATTTCGAGAAGCAGGAAATCGATTTTGCGGGAAATAGAAATAATATCGAAAGACAAGGACTTCAAGGGTTATTTGTCCGATTTGGGAGGACCTTCCGCCAATATGTATATGATGAAAGGCAGAAATGATGAGTTGTGTCGCAAATGTGTCCGTCCGTCATGCCTTTACCCCGTGTTGTGCAAGAACATGAATAACGACCACATGCCTTTGTTGGAATTGTATGAGGCGGTGAGAAAGCTGCCGTACATAAAAAAGGCTTTCGTCGGTAGCGGGATAAGGTATGATTTGTTCGATAAGAGCGATTATTTTGAGATTCTTTGCCGTCATCACGTCAGCGGACGATTGAAAGTAGCTCCTGAACATTCCTCGGACAGGGTTTTGAAGCAAATGCGTAAGATGCCGTTCTCGCAATTCGTGGATTTGAAGAAACGTTTCGAGAAAATCAATAGAAAGTATGGCTTGAACCAACAGTTGATACCTTATTTCATTTCATCGCATCCTGCTTGTGATATGAGGGATATGGTGGATTTGGCTTCACAGACCGCCGCATTGGGCTATCGTTTGCAGCAGGTGCAGGACTTCACACCCACACCCATGACCATCGCAACGGAAACTTATTACACGGGAATGGATATATACACCGGCGAAAAGGTGTTTACGGAAAAAAATCCTGCCGCAAAACAAATGCAGAACAGGATTTTCTTTTGGTATAAGCCCGAAAACAGAAATTGGGCGAGGAATGTGTTTAAGAAATACGGGAAACAATTTCCTCGACAGGGATAGATTGCTGCTCGCCGGTGAGCATGTCTTTTAACGAAACTTCGTTCTGACGGATTTCTTCTTCGCCTGCAAGGACGACAAAGCGTATATGCCTGTCGTTGGCGTAGTTCATCTGTTTTTTCAATTTGGCATTGTCGGGATAGACTTCTGTTTTCACGCCTTTTTCCCTCAGCGTGTGTGCCGTCTTTTGGGCAAAGAGACTTTCCTTTTCGCCGAAATTGACGAACAATACATCGGTTTGTGAACTCAATTCTTCGGGAAAGAGGTTCAACTGCTCCAAACAATCGTATATTCTGTCCGCTCCGAAGGATATACCGACACCCGACAATCCCTCTTTGCCGAAAATGCCAGTCAGATTGTCGTAGCGACCGCCTCCGCAAATGCTTCCCATGTCCACATCGCAAGCTTTGACCTCCATGATGGCTCCCGTGTAGTAGTTCAAGCCTCTTGCCAAAGTCAAATCCAACTCGATGTCTTCTATTTCCAAGTCCTTGCAACGCGAAAGCACGAATTCGGTCTCTTCAATACCTTTTCGAGCCGTTTCCGTGGTGAGAATGTCTTTCAACTTGGCAATCTTCTTTTCGTTGGAGCCTGAAAGAGTGAGTATAGGCGTCAGTTTGTCGATGTCTTCCTGTGAGAAGCCTTTGCTTTCTATCAATTCCTTTACCACATTATCGTAACCTATCTTGTCCAACTTGTCTATCGCAACGGTTATGTCAGTGAGTTGGTTTTCTTTGCCTATATATTGAGCGATTGCAAGGAGGATTTTGCGGTTGTTGAGCTTGATAAGCGTCTTCAAATTCAACTTTGCGAATACTTCTCGTATGATTTCCGATAGCTCGACCTCGTTCAAAAGACTTTCGCTGCCTATTATATCCGCATCGCATTGGTAAAACTCTCTGTATCTTCCCTTTTGCGGACGGTCGGCACGCCATACAGGTTGTATCTGATAGCGTTTGAAAGGAAAAGAAATCTCGTTCGAATGATTTACGACGAACCTTGCGAAAGGCACGGTGAGGTCGTAACGCAAGCCTTTCTCGCAAATCTGCTTCGTTACCTGTTTGTAATTGCCCGAGGTCAAATCCTTGTTTTCCGTAAAGTCGCCTGAATTGAGTATTTTGAACAATAATTTGTCTCCTTCTTCACCGTATTTTCCCATCAAGGTGTCCAAGTTCTCCAAAGCGGGAGTTTCTATTTGTTGAAAGCCGTGAGCGCGATACACTTCCTTGATTGTGTCGAATATATAGTTGCGTCTTTGCATTTGAAGCGGTAAAAAATCCCTTGTTCCCTTGACTGCTCTGTAATTCATAACTGTTTCTTTTTGCGTGAATACCGTTGTTCGGCGTGCAAAAGTAGAATTTTTTTTCCATTTTTTCGACCCGCGTTGTTTACTTTTTGATGTTTTCGATTGTCCTTATCTGTGAACGGCACAAAAAGAAAAAGCCGAAAAGCCTTTTCTTTGTCTCTTGCAACCGATATCTGTTTCAATGAGGCAAGACGAAAAGAAAACAAGGTAAAACAAAGAAAAAAACATAGATGTATAACAACAGCAAAAAGGAGGCTCACATGAAAAAACGAAGAAAAAGCGTTGAAAATTTGGCTGTAAGGAGTAAAATGCTTAATTTCGCAGTCAAATATCGGATTTGTATGAATAAGAAAAGTACAATGCTATTCCTGATGAGTGTCTTTATGTTTGCATTCGCCGGAACGGCACAAGCACAAGACATCATTTTGAACAACAGTAACCATAACAAGACCAAGAACACGTGCAGCGGTTATCTGTATGACAATTCCAAGACAGGAAATTACGAAGCCAACCAAGACCGTTGGGTAACCATCTGTCCGCCCGCATCGACCGGCAGTACAGGTAGAATTTCCCTCACATTCGAGGAATTTGACATCGATGCGTCGGACACGGTCTTCATTTATCAAGGTACGTCTATAAGTGCTCCTGTTTTGACAACGGCAGATAATATTCCGTATTTTCAAGGACAAGTGTTACAAGGAATGACGGTAATGCCATCTCTTATGATGACTTCCGGATGTTTAACTGTGCGCTTGGTAACAGATGGTGAGGTTGAAGCAGCCGGCTTTAAGGCGAAAATAGAGTGTGCTTCCTTATGTCAGTATCCCGAAGCGGCTTTGGATACTGTGTTTTATAGAATAGACGAAGCGGGAAACAGGATAGCGAGACCTGTAAGGGACGGCGTCGATACCTTGGTAAATGAAGACGGTTCTGTTTCCATTGTAAGATATAAGTCTGTTGACTTTTGTATTGGGGACTCCATCGTTTTGGTTGCCAAACCTGTTTTCCCTGAAAATGATAACGTTTATCACCAAGAAGAGTCGCATTGCATATATGAGTGGACATTCGGAGACGGTCAGTCTCAAACTGTGAACTATGGCACAGAGGTCGGACATAAATGGAGTGAGTTGAGCGGTTATGATTTGATGCTTGTAGTAGAAGATACTGCAAACGGAGGTTGTAGGAGCAGAAATACGATAGATACCCGTATTCGTATGGCAACGAACCCTATCAAGACCGTGCAACGTCTGCCTGATATGTGTTCAGGTACGCAGATGGGATTTGTTGTCGGTTATGGTGCAAACAGTCAAATCATCGTTGATTCATTAGACTTCCGAAGAGGAGCTAAGGAAAGGTATGAAAACACTGTGTTTATACCCGATGGACCGAATTGCTTACATTTAAGCCCTACCGGTTGTTATGATGCCCCTGTTACATTTGATCAGTTTACTCCGGGAGCGACTGTCGGGCATGCAAGTGATATAATGTCTATCTGTGTGAATATTGAGCATACTTTTTTGGGCGATTTGGGTTTTTCAATAATATGTCCGAATGGACAAAGTGCCGTATTAAAGCATAATACCCGTGCAGGGGGTGCGGATTTGGGAATTGCAAATAATTCCACAACCTGTTCGGATAAATGTGATTCAGCTTGTAATCCACAGGGAATCGGTTGGACGTATTGTTTTTCCAACCAATATTTGACAAATCAGCGTGGTGTTATCAGTGGAAGTATGTCCTCTCCTGTCGATTCCACAAATACAGTCGATACAACAGGTTATTTCCAAACGCCTGTACAAAATCCTACGCCTGCAAACCCGAATGCCGGCTTACAGCCGTCAGATCAAGAAATCGTTGATTTGAATGGTTTGCAAGGCTTAGTCGGATGTCCTTTAAATGGTGAATGGACGATAAGAGTTTGTGATAATTGGAGTATAGATAACGGTTATGTATTCTGGTGGGATTTGGAGTTGGGACAAAGCAGTGCTGCAAACTGGGATTACCAAGTGCCGATAGATACGGTAATATGGTCGGGTCCTACTTTCTTCAACCAACTTTCCAGCACGTCTGCGGCTATCGCTCCTCCTATCGACAGTGTCGGTGATTTTATCTTCAATGTGAAAATCATAGATGACTTCGGTTGCGAATGGGATACGGTTTCTCCGTTGACGGTTGTGCAAACGCCGGTTGTGGATTTGGGAGAGGATATCGCTTTATGCGAGATGACGAGCGTGCAACTCGATGCGGGTAACGAAACGCCTACTGCTACCTACGTATGGTCGCCTACGGGTGAAACGACAAGAATGATAACGGCAGCGGCTCCCGAAAATTCGGCTTCCGAACTTACATATACAGTATTGGTTACAGAGTATAACGGTTCCATCTATTGTTACGGGCAGGACGATATAAAACTGATTGTCCACCCTGCGGCAACGGCTGCATTCACTTCCGATACCTATCCGTTGGAAGGCTGTGAGCCGTTCTCGTTCCAACTAAGAAACACTGCCACGAGTGCAAATACGTTCGAGTGGACGGTTGGAGAGGAAACCTCTTCTTCGCCTGACCCTTCCTTTACTTTCCCATACGGAACGTATGACGTGAAGTTGAAAGTTACATCCGAATTCGGTTGTCAGGATTCCATATTCTATCCTGCCATGATAAACGTTTACAAGCACCCTGTTGCCGATTTCGGCTGGGAACCTACCAATCCGTATGCGTCCGACCCTACGGCGAACATCGTGAACCTTACAAAGCCTAACGACCCTACCAACAAGTATCATTGGACGATACAGACAAACCGAAACAACGCCTACGATGTGGATAACGTCTTCGGAGAAAATCCTTCTTACACATGGACGCCGCAATCCGGTCAAAGCGTGGCTGGAGATTATAACATTCACTTGGACGCATACAGCGTCAACCTTGCACCGAGCGGCTATGTTTACGAATGTCATGACACAATAACGCGAGTGATTACCATAATCAACGATAACCTTATCTTCCCGACGGTCGTAACGCCTAACGGAGACGGAGTGAACGACGTGTTCGTAATCCATAATCTTATAGAAGGACAAGCCTTTCCGGACAACGAGTTGGCTATATACAACCGTTACGGCAAGAGGATTTACTTCGTGCAGGATTTGAGACACGAATCCGAATTCTGGAACCCTGCTGCGACGAACACTCCTTCGGGAACGTACTTCTATCGTTTCATCGGACGAGGTCCTGTTAGGGATGTGGAATTCAAGGGTTCGATAGAGGTCATTCGATAAAAGAAACAATCCTTCGATACAAAGAGCGAGTCTTTCGATTCGCTCTTTTTTCGTTTCATATCGGGGCAGGCTCGTCGCTTTTTCGTACTTTTGCATATCATGAACAGAACAGTTTCATTTTTAATGGCACTTTGCTGCATGCTCACAGCTTTGCATGCACAGAATTCCGTTTTTTTGCAGAATGCGGAACAGGAGTTGAAAGAATTGCAAGACACGATGTTTCTTGCCGACAACGATAACGAACGATTCAATGCCAACGAACGTTTCAAGGAAAAACTCGGTAACTGTCTCGAAATGCCGAACAGTTTCTCCCATGCCTTTGCTTCGCTGAATAAAATCAGCGTTCTGACTTCGCAGGACAAGCGTTTCCGAATATTCACATGGGCAATCATATCCTCCGAGGGCAGTTACGATAATTTCGGTTTCATTCAGGCGAAGAACGAAGCTACGGACGAATATGAGGTTTATCCTTTGCTTGCCCGCAACAACGAAATCTATTCGCCGGAAGAGCAAAAACTATCCGATTCTTGTTGGTTCGGAGCGGTATATTACGAACTCATCACTTCCAAATACGAGAACATCACCTACTATACCCTTTTGGGCTGGGACGGAAAGGACATCTATTCCAAGAGAAAGGTCATAGAACCTGTAACCTTCAAACACAACAGCGGCAGACCCACCTTCGGAGCATCGGTCTTTTATAAGCAGAAAGCCTTGAAGCGGATGATTTTCGAATATGCCCCCGACGTGAGTTTCAATCTTAAATACGACAATCAGTATTTTGAAATCGGCGGTGTGAAAAAGGCGAAAAAGAAACGCATAGGCAAGAATAAACCCTTTGAAGTGGAGGAAAAAAAGTTGGAACGTTCCAAGATGATTGTCTATGACGAACTGGAGTCCAAGACGGACGGCATTTCGGGCTTCAATCAACTGAACGTGCCGAGCGGAAAGGTTTTGGGGCTGACTTTCGAGCGTGGACGATGGAGAGCATTGGACAATCCCGTTCCGCGGAACAAAAAGAAAAAAGACGAAGTAGATGAAGGTCGTTACGATTTCGGCAAAGAGAAGCGTCTTTATTGATTTCCGAAAATCATAAGCCAATCACCTTAAGCCGATTTGCTTTTATGTTCAAACCTTATGAGGAAAGAAGAGAACCGAAACGCCCTTTCGTTGGTGCTGAAACGCCGAAAGAATTTTCTGAAACGGCGTTTTATTTTCTTGAAACGGCGTTTCGCCGAAGCGATGTTTCCCCGCTTGAAATCATGAGTGCATTTCCGGCTTTTCCTTACTTGAAAACAAATCAGCATGAAACCATCTGACAAGAAACAAATCCTCGTTGCCATAAGGGTAATCGGCATACTGCTTACAATAGAGGCAGGATTTATGCTTTCGAGTCTCGTTCCGGCTTTCTATTATGCGGAAGGCGATGCCGTTGCCATATTGGTATCGGGACTTATTACGCTTTCCGTCGGTTTGACTTGCTATCTGAGCTGCCGAAAGGTCAGAGAGGACATCGACCGTAGGCTCGGCATTCTGATAGTTGCCTCCATCTGGATAATAATGACCGTTTTCGGCACATTGCCTTTCCTTCTCGGCGGATATATAAAGGATATAAGCTCGGCAGTTTTTGAAACCGTGTCAGGTTTCACCACAACGGGAGCAACCAACCTGCCGGACATAGAAGCCCTGCCCAAAGGCATTCTCTTCTGGCGAAGCCTTACGCATTGGATAGGCGGAGTGGGAATAGTTGTGATAGTCATCTCCTTTATTCCTTTCATAGGCGGCAGTGCCATGGCACTCTTCTCGGCAGAGAGTGCGGGACCCTCCAAAGCCAGAATATCGCCTCATATAGGCACAACGGGCAAAATCATCTGCGGAATTTACTTTGCCTTGACTGCAATCTGCTGTTTGGTATTCTATCTCTGCGGAATGAGTTTCTATGATGCCGTCAACCATGCCTTTTCCGCTATTTCCTCCGGCGGCTTCTCCACCAAAAACGCCTCGGCTGCAGCATTCTCGCCCCTCTTGCAATATATGATGATACTCTTCACCATTCCGGCAGGCATAAACTTCATTTTGATATATCACTGCGTCAGAGGAAAATTCTCCATGCTGAAAAAAAGTGAAGAATTTCGTGTCTATATGTTCGGAATACTTGCCGCAAGTATCTTAATCTTCATTTTGATATTCCCTCAAAGCCAAAGCATAGAACAAACATTCAGAAGTTCCCTCTTCCATGCCGTCAACTTCTTCACCACAACAGGATTTGTGGCAGATGATTACATTATATGGACAAAACCTGCCGTTTTAGCACTTGTATTGCTAATGATTTCGGGAGCGATGAGCGGTTCCACCTCCGGAGGCTTGAAATTGGTAAGAGTGATACTCCTTTACAAAAACGCAAAACACATCATTCGGCAAGGCGTTCACTCGAATGCCTGCATGCCAATCAAACTCGATGGCAAGATAGTCCCCGAAAACGTGATGAATAACGTCATGGCGGTTTTTCTTATGTTCATCATGCTGCTGCTCATCTGCGTACTCTCCCTCGTTTTCCTCGGAATGAATCCCGAAGAAGCCTTCGGAGCATCTATTTCCTGCATCTTCAACGCCGGTCCCGGTCTCGGAGCATACGGCGGCTTCGGGAGCTATGCCGACATTCCCGTTGCAGCCAAGTGGATACTCTCCGCCGCAATGTACCTCGGCAGACTGGAAATAGCAACCGTCCTCGCCGTCTTCATGCCCTCCTTTTGGAAAAACTGATAACAAAGTTTTGCTTTTCCGAAATTAAATCATACCTTTGCAAAATCGGGTATTATCAATAAAGAATAAGACAAAATACAAAGTAATATGAAGAAATTGTTTTTATTAACGGCAGCCGTACTGCTTGCAAGCCTTTGTTCCTATTCGCAAAAGGGTGAAAAGAAATTTTCTTTTGCCATTGTGGAGAACGTTTTACCTTTTGCGGATTTCGATTATGAGAGTACGACGAACTCTTTCGACAACAGCAAGTTGTTGTTCAACTATATTCCTTCCTTTGAAGTGGGATTCGATAACACATATTTTGCAAGCCTGAGATTCAAAGCCCTCATGATGGACGAGGGAGTGAATGAACAAGATGTTTTTACGATGACAGCCACAGGTTATGCAACCTTTATAAGGGAACACAGCGGTTATTCGACTTCGATAATTCTCGGATACAATTTCACGAATCGCTCGCAGGTACACCGTTTTACGACAGGAGTAGTTTTAGGTTGGGTACATGTGAAGACGGAATATGTTGCTTTACCGACGCAAACAGGCGATTACTTCCAATGGGGAGCCGAATTGGCGTACAAATACTTCCTTCCGGCGACAAATTATCACTTGGGATTTGGTGCAAGTTTCGAGTTCTCATACGCAAAGGATTATAATAAAGACCCGTATATCAACATAGCGAACCTGAGTCTCATTTACAGATTCTGAAAAAGGGGTACACTCATTTGTCAGCTTTGAAATAACGGTATATCTTTGCAAAAAAGAATATCGGAAAACCGTAAAATGACATTATATGAATAAAACGAACAAGCGAATATGGTTGTCGGGCTTTGCGATAATCGTATTCTTTGCGGCAGTATTCGGTTTGCACAGACTTTTGCAGGAACCGGCGGTACATACACCGCTGAGGCATGTTTTCAAGACCTACGACGTAAGCTCGGACGGGAACGGAGGCAAGTGCGTCAACAATTCCGATAAACCATTCGAGAGAATAGAAGCCGGAAAGATGAACTCATGGGACGCCGAACACTACAAGAGAATAAAGGAAACGCTTTATACGACGGAGCGAATAGAGTGTTGGGCTTTCTTCCCTTTGTTCTCGGTGCTTTGGAGGGCGACAGGTTTGGATAGTTTGAGTATAGGAATACTCAATTGCTTGTTGTTCGCAATCGGAATGCTGATAATGTTCAAGATATTCGGAAACGAGTTGCCGCCATGGGCTTTTCTGCTCGTGCTTTGCGTTCCGTACCTCGTCATATTCATGATGCCATATACCGAAGCTCTCTTCTTCCTTTGCATAGCGGTGGGACTGTATGGAGTAATTAAAGAAAAATACGGTTTTTACTTTATCGGTTTTCTGCTTGCTTCGATGACGAAAGCCTCGGCTTCGATACTGATAGCCGTATTCCTGTTCGCAGAAATCATATCGCTGGCATATCATCGCAAACCCCTGCTTTTTCTCGCCCGATTCGGTAAAAGAATACTGCCTGTCGTCCTTGGTGTGTTGTGTGTCATGATATTCCAAAAATTAAGAGGTGCAGAAAATTTCCTTCAGTTCTTTATATCGCAGAAGATATGGGGAAAATACTTGTCGCTTCCCGAATTGCCGTTCTCGGATTGGTCATCGGAGGGTAAGAGCATAACAGACCCTTTTCTCTTGCTTTACTTTGTGCCGATGATAGTTGTGTCGGTGAGAGCCTTTCTTGCAGGTATCGGACGAAAAGGAGAAAAGGAAATCACGACTTGGCAATATACGAGGTTGCTAAGCCTTCTCTTTCTGTTGGGAAACATATTCACCGCACTCTTGACCCAACATGGCGGATTGTATTCCCTTGCCCGTTATCTGTTGGCAACACCTTTCTTCGTCTTTCTGCTTTTCGATACGGTGAAAAACCGAAGAAACAAAATGTGGGAGGCAGCCTATGCGGTTATAGGGCTGATCACCGTCGTATTGTGCAGACACAATTTCTTCAAAGCCGACTTCGCAGGAACATGGCTTGTCATGTTCGGCTCTTTGCTTGCGTTCTTCCATCGGAGATTTGGGAAACGTCTGCTTTACCCTGCACTTGTTGCATGCATACTGCTGAATATATGCTGGACAGCCTACATGTTCAATTGCTTTCTGCTGGATTCTTGGATTTTTACATAGGAAGAAGAAAATAAAACCTTGTTCCATCAAAACCGAAACGCCGAAAGAATTTTTTCTTTCGGCGTTTCGTTAAATTCTTTCGGCGTTTTATTTTTCCGGAACGCTGTTCGGTTTCGGATTAAAGGTCGAATGACAAGGATACTCTCAAAGTATTCTTCAACGGGTTGTTGTTCAAAGATGATGTGGAGATGAGGTAGCTGATGTCCAAGCCCATTACGTTGTAGCGTAGTCCTGCTCCGAGGGTAAGATACTTCCTTGCACCTTTGTTCTTTGCTTCATAGAAGTAACCGGCACGAACGGCAAGTATTTTATTGTACCAGTATTCCAAACCGAGAGACATGCTTATTTCCTGCAATTCCTCTTTGAGGCCGTTGGGTGCGTCATAGAATGATTGGATTGCTCCTTGCAATACTCCCACGTTGGGGTCTTTGCCTGCGAATATGTTGCCTTCATTGTCGTAAACGGGAGGTGTCGGAACCAAAAGTTTATTGAAGTCTGCCATTACGGAGAGGTTGTTGAATTGGTCGAAATCCATGCTGTACCTTCCGCCTATTCTCAAATTTGCAGGCAAAAAGGAACTCTCCATGTTGTCGGAATACGAAATCTTCGAGCCGAGATTGGAAATCTGAACGCCGAAAGCATATTCCGAAGGCATTTCCAAGTCGATTTTGTTTTGGTAATACAATCCCAAATCGGCAGCTCCTGCATTGGCAGCATGCGTTGAAGTCGTTCCGACGTTCTGTCCCTGCGTCAAATCCGAACGAATATATCTTCCCGTCAATGACATGGACAGGTTTTCCGAGAGTTTCATCGAATAGGCTACGTCAAAGGCAAACTCGTTAGGCTTGTATGTTCCCGTTGCCTGACCGTCTTCGCTGAAAAAATCTATGGAACCGAGTGAGAAATAGGTCAGGGAGGCTCCCAATGTGTTACGTTCGTCCAAGCGATAGTAACCGCTGAGGTACATAAGTTTGATGTCTGAAACTATTTCCCTCAACCATGG
This sequence comes from uncultured Bacteroidota bacterium, assembly GCA_900545215.1. GTDB lineage: Bacteria > Bacteroidota > Bacteroidia > Bacteroidales > P3 > Onthomorpha. The sequence goes on along the minus strand of UQXW01000019.1, from coordinate 14,588 downwards.
CGAGTAAGTGAAGGTAAGCCCTGCTTGTTTCTCCATGAAAGAAAGCTTTGCGGCATTCCAATGTATGGAATTGGCATCCGGTCTGCTCGCTGCACCGACATCGCCCATTGCACCGGCTCTCGAATCGGGAGCAATCAGCAATAAGGGAACGCCGGTCGAGATTATACGGTTGCCGTTCTCCACTTTTCCCGTCAGCCAATCCACGTTTGCATTAGGGTTGTTCAACTGTGCAAAACCTGTTGACGCAAAAGTGGCAAGAAGTATTGCGATTAGTGTTTTCTTCATCTTGTCTATAATTTTTATACGCTTGTTTGAAACGTGTGCGATATACTTTTATTATTTCGAGCGACCGAAAATGACCATCTTTTGAGGTTCTGTGTAAATTTCGTCGGTATTGGTTTTCAATCGCATCCTTGCAAAGAAAATGCCGTTGCCGCTTTGTCCTCCGCCATTGGAGCTTCCGTCCCATTGTATCGGTCCCACGGTGTATGTGCTTATGTATGGCGTAACATCTTCTTGAAGAACCAATCTTCCGGTTCTGTCGAATATTTGCAATTCTGCCGAAAGTATGCTGTTCGCTTGGTTGTGTTCCAAAATTATTTCGGTGCTTTCGGAGAACGGATTAGGGTAATTCTTCAATTTCATTTGCTCTCCGCGTTTGGAAGACTTGACGACGAAACTTATTTCGGCTTGTGAAGAAAAGTTGAAGATGTTCCAGACTCTTATGCTCAAAGTATGAGTCCCTTCCGTGAGGTCTGAGAGCGGGAAACGTATGATTCCTTGCGAGAAATCTTCGCCCGATGGTTCGAAATAGTCGTTCAGGACGAATGTGTTTGCGGCGTTGTCCAATCGTGCCATGATGTCGTGTCCCAAACCTGTGCCTACGGTATTTATTGCAGAGGAATCGGTGATTATTGCAAAGAGTTGCGGGTTTTCATCCGTTATTCCGCCGTTGCGGAAGTTGGTATCGTTCAGGAACAATCGTACATTCGGTCTGCTCTCCGTTATATTTACCGTCGTGTCGATGCCGCCTATGATGAAGTTTGTGAAGTTTCCGGCTGCGTCGAGGCTGTCCGATTGGGCGTAATAGCTGATTTTGCCGTTTCCGTAGTTGTATGCAATATCCTTAGGCAGCATGAAACGGTATGCGAAGCGGCCGTCCGTTACGGTGGTCGTGCCTTTGTGAAGAATGTTCTTTTGTTGCTCGAACTCTATGTCCGTATTCAATCCTTCGTTGTCCAAAGTCCTGTAATTGCTTGCCTTATCTAAAATGGTGATTTGCACTTTGCCGTTGAAATTTTCCACTCTCATTCCCGCTTCATCGGTTATTTCTCCCTCTATATACATGTTTGATAATGCTCTTACGGTGTCTTGTACACCCGGGTCTTCGAGTGAGTTGTCGTTTATCTTCGTTGTCTTGATGTCGTACTGCGGAAGACTTATCCTTAACGCAGGGTCTCCAAACAGACCGATGCTTCTCTCTTCCACAACTAAGTTGGTGGCGTTTTTTGCCTTCATGAAAACTTCTCCGAAAGTCAATCCCTGTCCGTTTTCTTTGATTACGGCAAATTTATGCAGATTTTTGTTGATTTCGTTCCTCGAAGGAATTTTTCTCGAAGCCGAGATGAGTGCTATTCCGCCGCCGTTTTCGGAAGATAGAACGAACTCTCCCGCCGATTGTTTATCGACTTGGTCGAAGCGAGTGAACTCACATGTGGAGGTAATGAAGATCGGTAATGCGTTATAGTTCTTCCAACCGCTTATATCGGTGATGGTAATCAATCTTTCGCTCGAAAGGTGGTCGTCGGAGCCGTGTCCGACATAGTTGAACAGCAGACAACCTTTCTTCATTCTTTGATTGATGGCTTTCGATGCGTCAGGGTATGTGGCTCCTGCCGAAGAAGAGTATTGCTTGTAGGCATCGGAATAAATCTTCTCCACATTCAAATTAGGATTTGTTGCTTTTATTTCGTAGTATATGTTTTCTGCGTTCTCGATGAAGTACCTCTCTCCCCACGTATCGGCATCGTCTGCCGTCAAAGTTACTGCGTTCCTCCAATCTCCCCAATCTCCGGCTTTGATGTCGGCTTTGCTTATATACCTTTCGCACTTGTTCACCATGTTTTGTGCTTCTGCGGGTGTGTTTACGGTAAATCGTCCCACTCCTATGCTCATTGTATCCCGTATGTTTCCGCTTGCGTATGGCGAAAGGTAGGTGAGAACGTCGTCCGTCGTGAAAGAAGAGCCTGCGTTTATCAAAGAGCTTTCCGCTTGGTAGGTGGGAATGAAATTGTTGTTGTATTTAAGGATATTCTTGTTGTCGAAAGTGCCATCGCCGAAAAGAAGCAGATTCTTCGGTGCCGAACCTGTCTCTACATATTTATTATATAGCATTCGCATCAACTCTCTTATGGCAAGGAAATCCTTTGTGCCGGAAGAGAATTCGTTATATACCTGCTGTGTCGTGGCGATTTTGACGTTTATTCCATCGTATGTGCGGTGTAATTCGGCAAGTCGTTCCGCCTGTTCCAAGAAAGCAGGGGCGGTAACGATGACAAAATCTGCTGCTTCCCACGCATGGAGATTTTGATTTTCTATTTTGCCTTTCAGAGTCGGTGTCGGGAAATTGCTGCCGCTGAACATGATGACGCTGCACACCGTGTCGGCTTTGATTTTCAGGCTGACCGTTTCGCCATCTTGCGAATAGTCATTCACCGAACAGGCATTGCCGTTTCGGATTTCCCATATTTGAAAGTTGTTTGCCTTGACGTTGCTTATTTGATAGCCGACTATATTATCGTTGCCTATGTTCTCTGTTGCATAAAAGCGAAGGGAAGCGTTGTTGTAGTGTAGTCTTTTGACGTAATCCGCTTTGATGTAATCAAGTCTGCCTTTGGAGGTTCCCTGTCCGTTGAAAGCGATTTTCAAAGTGCTGTTGTCGTTTGTTATTTTGACTGAAAAGGTTTTGCTTCCGGCATAAGCGATGTAGTCGGTAGGCGTTTTGTTGACCGTTATGCTGCCGAGGGAGGTATTGTTCAGTTTGCAATCGAATGAAGATGGCGTTTCGCTTTGGTTGAGAACCTTGACGGTTATTTCGGTGCTTTGTTCGCTCGATACGTTTTGCAGATTCAGAGGAATGGAGAGTTCCGGCGACCCTGCGGAAAAGGATTCCCCGACCCAGTTCCTGCCGCTGCCCAAAAGATTTGCCACTTCTCGTTTATGGATAAAGACATCGTGAGCAGTGGTCGCCTGATGTGTTGCAGCGGAATGTATTTCCTCTCGGGCGGAGATACGTTTTTTGCTTCCTATATTTGCATCGAATGTTATGAAATAGGTGGAAACATCGGAGTAAGGGTGTATGGAAAAGTCGAAACGGGAGTTTTCCGTGTCGTAATCGAGGGACATGGTGTTCTCTGCATAAAAGAGTGCGTACTTTGAGGCAGGGTTCACATAGATAGCATTTTCCGTTATATCGGATTGGGTGTATTCCGAATTCTTTTCCGAAATCGCCTTGCCGGGACGTCCGAATATGGAAAGATTGTCGAAGTTTATATCCTCTTCCGGCACACCCAAGGACACGAAATCCGAATAGGTCAACTTATATATGCCGTTGGACGGAACGTTTACCGTGTACCATGAACCGTGTGCAAGAACGGAGGAGTCGGGGTAGGAGAGACCTTGTGCATTCAAGCCTATAAATCCCGCCAATGCCGTAAAAAAACAAATCAACTGTCGTCTCATGTGAAAATAATCTTCTGTTAAACCAATCAAACATGCTCCGAAAGAGCTAAGATAGAAACACCGAAAATCAGTATTTTATTGCATGGGAAACGAAATAGGGAAAGAAGAAAATGAAACGGCGAAAGAATTTTACGAAACGGCGTAATAATTTATCGGAACGGCGAAAGAGTTCGACGGATCGAAGATACGATTTTTTGCTTCATGAAATGGCGAAAATGAAACAAAAGACGGATTTTTGCGATATAAGAAAGAGAAGAGTAATAAGGGCGGGATTGTTTGGTTTTACTCTGAAAACACGGATAGTTAGCCCGAATGAGCAATATGCATCGAAGAAAAAAAACGAAGAAAGCGTTGATGTGTGAAGATTTTTTCGTAATATTGCCAATTCAAACAGAGTTAACAAGGTACAGTCTCAAAAAATGAGTAAGCAGAATATGAAGAAAAAAATACTGATTCTTGTGATTGCGTTTATGAGTGTGGGCTTAGGCTTACAGGCACAGGATCCTCACTTCTCGCAATTCTATGCCAATCCGCTATATACCAACCCTGCATTGGCAGGAACGGCTGTTTGCCCGAGGTTTTCCCTATCTTATAGAAACCAATGGCCGGGTTTGGACGCATTCAAGACCTTTACGGCGAGCTATGATCAATACTTCGACGCAATATCCGGCGGAGTCGGAGCTATGATTATGAGTGATGCTCAAAGCGATTTTTACAGGACTAACACTGCGGCGTTGATTTACTCCCTTCGATTGAAGGTTGCGAGAGATGTTTACGTCAATGTGGCGGCACAGGCGAGCCTTACGAACCGCAGTTTGGATTGGGACAAGTTGGCGTTTCCCGATATGATAGACCCGCGTTACGGATTTATTTATGGTACAATGGCGGAAAGACCAGATGATTTGTCGCATACATATTTCGATATAGCGGCAGGAGCCGTGGCATACGGAGAGAATTGGTTTGCGGGAGTGTCTGCGGCAAATCTTTTGAGACCCGATGACGGCTTTATCTCCTATAACAGAGTTCCTATAAGGTTTACTGCAAATGCCGGACTGAGATTTAATCTTGCAAGGGACAAACGAAGAACCAATGCTTTCTTCGGAGCTCCGATAATCTCGCCTAACATTATTTACAGCATGCAAGGAAAGTTCCAAATGATAAATTACGGACTCTATTTGGACTGGGAACCGTTCATAGTCGGCACTTGGTTTCGTCAATCCATCAGTTTCGCCAATGCAGATGCCTTGGTGCTGATGTTCGGAGTGCAATACCAATCATTCAAGATAGGATATAGCTACGATATCACGGTATCCAAGTTGTCCAATGCTTCGGGCGGAGCTCATGAAGTAACCTTGGGGGCGCAACTTCCTTGCCCTGAAAAACGTAAAAAGATAAAACCGATAAAGTGTCCTTCATTCTGATGACCTTTACTCGGCATAGCAGAACAATATAATGGTAGAACAATAAAACAACAGAGTAATATGAGAATAATCGGCAAAGTAATCCTTGGTTTAAGCGTTGTAGCCCTTTTCTTCGGTTGCAAGGGTAAGCAAACCTCTTCAACTACCGGTTGGAATTTGAACGATTCGAAATGGGGCGGATTTGAAGCTGCAAATGCAGAAGAGCAGATGACCCCTCCCGGAATGGTATTCATCGAGGGCGGAGCGTTCGTTATGGGTTCCATGACGGACAATGTGAGATACGAATGGCATAATCAACCGAAGAAAGCGACTGTTTCATCATTTTATATGGACGAATGCGAGGTAACGAATCTTGCATATAGGGAATACCTTTATTGGTTGAACAGAGTGTACGGCAATGATTATCCCGAGGTTTACCAAAGAGCTCTTCCCGATACCTTGGTTTGGAGATCGAAGTTAAGCTATAACGAACCTATGGTGGACTACTATTTCCGCCATCCGTCATGGGCAGAGTATCCTGTGGTCGGCGTAAGTTGGGTTCAGGCTTCCGAGTACTGTAATTGGAGAACGGATCGTGTCAATGAGAAGATTTTGATTGACGAAGGCATATTGGAATTCGATCCCGACCAACAAGGCGATAATGTATTCACGACAGACGCTTACCTTGCGGGACAATACGAAGGTTACGTGAAGAGAGACTTGGAGGATTTGGACCCTAACTCGGAAGGAACGCGTAAAGTAAGACCGGAGGACGGCATTTTGTTGCCACGTTTCCGCCTTCCGACGGAAGCAGAGTGGGAATACGCAGCTCTTTCCTTGGTCGGAAATACTGTTGACGAGCGTATAGTGGAGAGAAGAATTTATCCATGGAACGGACACATCACAAGGTCTGCAGAAAAGAAGTATTACGGCGAAATGTTGGCCAACTTCAAGAGAAGCCGTGGCGATGCAATGGGTGTTGCAAGTGCTTTGAACGACCATTGGGAATATACGGCACCGGTAATGTTCTATTTCCCTAATGATTTCGGTCTTTACAATATGGCAGGTAACGTTGCGGAATGGGTAATGGACGTTTACAGACCGAACACAGGCATAGATGCCGATGACATGAACCCGTTCAGAGGAAACGTTTACATGACCAAGGTAACGGATAGCGACGGTATGATAGCGGAAAAGGACTCTTTGGGAAGAATATCTTACAGAGCCGTAACCACAGAGGAATGTATCAACAGAATGAACTATCGTCAATCCGATAACATAAACTATTTGGACGGTGATTTGGCATCTCAACTTACCGATGCTTGGATAACCGACAACGGAGACGAGGAAGCAGCTCCTGCGGAAGACAATGAAGATGAGGAAATGAAGCCTGTATCGAGCGGAATGTACGATTTCGGAAATACTTCCATGGTCGATGACAAGGCAAGAGTGGTTAAAGGCGGTTCTTGGAAGGATAGAGCATTCTATCTAAGCCCCGGACAAAGGCGTTTCTTGGATCAGAATAAGAGTGCAAGTTGGATAGGCTTCCGTTGTGCCATGGACAGAATGGGTGCAAGGGAACAATAAACCTGAAATAAGTTTTCGTTTCACGGATTGCCGAAAAGGGACACTGCCGACGGCAGCCTCCGTCAATCCGCAAGAGAAAATTAAAAAGTAAAAGAAGAGTTCGGCTCGGTGTCGAACTCTTCTTTTTATCTATTCGGCCGTCAGCCGTGATTTTCCTGCGGTAATGCAATAACATCGGTACGTTTTGCAATATCTTTTTCGCCTTGAAACTCTCCGAAGTCGCAATCCGGCAGGCTTTTTTGCATTAGGAATGGAAATTCTGCTTTCTGTCTTATTATCTTATTGCAATACTTACCCATATAAGAGGCTTGCCATACTTGTAACCGGTGTATGGAACTTGATTTATCATTCATTGATATATGTCGGTAAACCAATGAATTGGATAATATGCCTTTTCGATGGAAACAGAACGCCGATTCGTCGTGATGAAACGGCGTTACGGAAAATTCTTTCGGCGTTTTGATTTTGTGAAAGGGCGTTCGGTTGCTACCGGTGCTTATGGTGTTCGGTCGGAGGGCTTCGGGGTAAAATATAGCAGGCTTCGGGTGCTGGGAAATGAAAATAATATTTACCTTTGCAGTATGATAGATAAGTTGTATTACAGCATAGCCGAGGTATCGGAGTGTTTGGGCGTGTCGCAACCCACTTTGCGTTTCTGGGAAAAGGAGTTCGGCAGTCTCAGACCTCAACGCACATCCAAGGGTTTGAGGCAATACAGCAAGAATGATGTGGCTTTTTTGAAGAAGTTGGTGTATCTGACAAGGGATTGCGGTTATACCTTGGACGGGGCGAAGAGAGTGTTGAGGCAACAGAGACAGGCGAAAACCGATGCGGCTGCCGAGGTGGCGTTTACGCTGAACGAACTGAAAAAATTCCTCACCGACATGAAACAAAGCCTGTCCTCCATCGAGAAATCCATCGTTGAAAACGACAATACGTAAAATCACTAATTGCAATGAAGAGAAACATAGCATTGGTTGCAGGCGGATATTCGGGAGAGTTTGAAGTATCCGTTGCTTCCGCAAAACAGATTAAAGAAGACATCGACAAGGAAAAGTATAATGTTTATCTTATAATTCTTACCCGCCAATCGTGGTATTGCGAGCAAAACGGGGTAAGAACGGAAGTGGATAAGAACGATTTCTCTCTCCGTTTCGGTGCGGAAAAGGTGCTTTTCGATGCCGCCTACATAACCATACATGGAACACCGGGGGAAGACGGTTTGTTGCAAGGCTATTTCGATATGCTTCAAATCCCATATACAACCTGTTCGACCATAGTTTCTGCAATCACTTTCGACAAATCCGTATGCAATATCGTGGTAAGGAGTCTCGGCATTGTTAATGTGGCGAATAATGTCATCACAAGCAAAACGGCTCCTTTGAGTTCGGAGGAAATAATGCAGAGAGTGAAACTGCCCGTCTTCGTGAAGCCCACTGCCGGCGGTTCTTCAATCGGCATGAGCAAGGTTTGCAAGCAGGAGGACTTGCTTCCGGCTGTGGAGAAAGCCTTCGGAGTATGGCACGATGTGATGATAGAGGAGTTCATAGAGGGAAGAGAATTCAGTTGCGGCGTAATGCAAATCGGCAATGAGGTTAAGGCTCTGCCTGTTGCCGAAATCGTGCCGATGAACGAGTTCTTCGATTACGAGGCAAAGTACAAGGGTAAAAGCAAAGAACTGACACCTGCACCGATAAGCCCCGAACTCACCGAGAGAATACAACATTTGACCGAGGAAATCTACAAAGGATTGCATTGCAGCGGTGTTTGCCGAGCCGATTTCAGGTATGACGAAAAGCAGAACAAGATTTTCTTCTTGGAAATCAACACCACTCCCGGACAATCCGCCCAAAGCATAGTACCGCAGCAGGTAAGAGCAATGGGAAAGGACACCAAGTGGCTTTACAACACCATATTGGAACAACTGAATTTGTAAGAAAGATGAAAAAAACGGTCATTGTGTTCTTGCTTTCGGTGATGTGCCTTGTCGCATTCCCGCAACAGAAAGTCAAGAACGTCATATTGTTGATAGGAGACGGCATGGGCTTGGCTCAAAGTTATGCCGCATACATGGCAAACGGCGACTCCCTTGCAATGTTTTCAATGCCTGTTACGGGCTTTTCCATAACCACTTGTGCGGATAGAAAGGTAACCGATTCGGGAGCGGGTGGAACGGCGATTGCAACGGGACATAAGGCGAATTATCATGCCATAGGACTTGACGGGAACGGCTTCTCGCACCCCTCTCTCTTGAAAATAGCGAAGCAATACGGCAAATCGACTGCCATTGTCTGTTCCTGCGACCTTACACACGCCACTCCTGCAAGTTTCGTCGCCAATGTGAAAGACCGTAAGTTGCAAGACGAGATAGCTTTGTGCTATTTGGATGGATATTGCGATGTCGCATTGGGCGGAGGCAGCAAAAGGTTTCTTTCCACAGGGCGAAAGGATAAGCTGAACCTTGCGGACAGCCTGCGGGCAAGGGGTTACGACGTAATATTCTCGCAACAGGAGTTGAGCAACAGCAGCAACGATAAAATCATCGGTCTCTTTGCCGAGGAGCATTTGGCGGAAGCCGCCAAGCGGGGAGGCATAATGCAAAGCAATATGGCGAAAGCCTTGGAGGTAATCGGCAGAAACGAGAAAGGTTTCTTCATGATGTTGGAGGGAAGTAAGATAGACATGGAAGCACATTATAATAAGTACAAGCCGATGATTGATGAGGTGCTGGACTTCGACCGTTGCGTTGCCATGGCTTTGGACTTCGCCAAGCGAGACGACAATACCCTCGTCATCGTTACAGCCGATCATGAAACCGGAGGGCTGACACTGCCTGCCGAGGGCAAGAAGACGAAAGACGTTTGGACGTCTTTGGATCACACGGGCGTGCCTGTGCCGGTTTATTCTTTCGGTCAGGGAGCGGAGAACTTCACGGGAGTGATGCAAAACACGGATATATTTTTCGAGATTTACAAATTGATGAATTAAACACAAAATACGATTTGATATGACAGACAATACATTGAATTATAAGGTCGCAGATATTTCCCTTGCAGAGTGGGGGAGAAAGGAAATAGAGATTTCCGAAAAGGAAATGCCGGGTTTGATGGCTTTGAGGGAGAAATACGGAAGGCAAAAACCGTTGAAGGGAGCCAAAATCATGGGTTCGTTGCACATGACGATACAAACGGCAGTGTTAATCGAGACTTTGGTGGAATTGGGTGCCGATGTGAGGTGGTGTTCCTGCAATATATTCTCAACGCAAGACCATGCTGCGGCTGCCATTGCGGCAAGCGGTGTACCGGTGTTTGCTTGGAAGGGTGAGAGTTTGGAGGATTATTGGTGGTGTACGAACATGGCGTTGTCTTTTCCGCAGGGAGAGGGACCTGATTTGATTGTCGATGATGGCGGAGATGCCACTTTGCTGGTGCATAAGGGTTATGCAGCGGAGGATAATCCCGCTTTGCTCGATGCAGTTCCCGCTTCGACGGAAGAAAGCATAATATTGAAAACCTTGAAGGCAGTTCAATCGGAGGACAATCGCAAATGGCATAAGATAATGAAGCGTTTGAGGGGCGTGAGCGAGGAAACCACCACGGGCGTTCATCGTTTGTATCAAATGATGGAGCGTGGCGAATTGCTTATTCCGGCAATCAACGTGAATGATTCGGTAACGAAGAGCAAGTTCGATAACCTTTACGGTTGCAGAGAGTCGTTGGCAGACGGCATAAAGAGAGCCACGGACGTCATGATAGCGGGAAAGGTCGTTGTCGTGTGCGGTTACGGAGATGTGGGCAAGGGTTGTGCAAGGAGCATGAGGGGTTACGGAGCGAGAGTGCTGGTTACCGAAATCGACCCTATATGTGCGTTGCAGGCTGCGATGGAAGGCTTCGAGGTAACGACGCTTGAAGATGCTTTGCCGCAAGGAAACATTTACGTAACGACCACAGGAAATTGCGATGTCATCACTGCAGAGGATATGGCTCGCATGAAGTCGGAAGCAATAGTGTGCAACATCGGACACTTCGACAATGAGATACAGGTCGAAAGGCTCGAAAAGTGGGAGGGTATAAAGAAAGTGAACATAAAACCGCAGGTCGATAAGTACATTTACCCCGACGGACACTGCATTTACCTCTTGGCAGAGGGCAGGTTGGTGAACCTCGGTTGTGCAACGGGACATCCGTCCTTTGTTATGAGCAATTCGTTCACCAATCAGACACTCGCACAAATCGAACTTTGGACAAAGAAATACGAAGTGGGCGTTTATCGTCTGCCCAAGACCTTGGACGAAGAGGTTGCAAGGCTTCATCTTGCCAACATAGGTGTGAAGCTGACCAAGCTGACGCAAAAACAAGCCGATTATATAGGTGTAAGGGTGGAAGGTCCTTATAAGGCGGAACACTATCGTTATTAGACGATTATGAAACGCCGTTTTAATTTGGCGAAACGGCGGAAGAAAAAATCGAAACGCCGATTCATTCCTGATGGAACGGCGTTTCGTTTCATCAAGATAAAAAGAAGCGGCTTTCATAAGGCAACAAGGCTTTTTGAACCAAAATCCGATTGAATGAAAAACGTATTCGAAATCATCAGAGGCATATCGAAGTACAAGAAAGAGGTCGTTCTGAATATTCTTTCCAATGCCGTGTATGTCTTTTTTTCTTTGTTCTCTTTCGTTGTGGTAATTCCGTTCGTTTCGGTTTTGTTCGGAATTACTTCGGCTCCGCCGCAATGCCCTGAGTTCGCTTTCGACAGGGACGTTATCTCGGATTATGTTTCATGGCACATAAATGCGTACAGCGAAAAGCACGGTATATATGCCTGTTTGTTCGCAATAAGTTCGGTATATCTCGTTTGCGTTTTCTTTTCGGCTCTTTTCCGTTATCTCGGCATGTATTTTCTTGCTCCGATTCGTAACGGAATAACACGTGATTTGAGAAACGCACTCTATTACAAGATGACCATATTGCCTGTCGGATTTTTCTCCAATCAAAAGAAAGGAGATTTGATTTCCCGCCTTACTTCCGATTTGGAGGAATTGGAATGGAGCGTTCTGAGCAGTTTGCAGATGTTGGTGAAAGACCCTTTGATGGTGTTGTTCTGCTTTGTTACTTTGTTGATTGTATCATGGAAGTTGGTGTTGTTGACCTTGCTTGTCGTGCCTGTCGCTTATTTCCTGATAAAAAAGGTGGGTGAGAGTTTGAAACGCAATTCCACCAAGGCTCAAAAGCGTATGGGCGTTTTGCTTTCGGTATGCGAGGAAAGCATATACGGTCTGCGGCTGATAAAGGCGTTCAATGCCGAGGATTTCGTGCTGAAAAAATTTTGCAAGGATAATGAAGATTACACCAAAACGGCGATAAAGGTGTTGCGAAGACGGGAATTGGCTTCGCCCTTGACCGAATTCCTCGCAATAGCCGCCCTTGTGTTCGTGGTGGTATTCGGAGGCGGTATGGTGTTGGAGGGAGAACTCGCTCCGGAAATGCTGATAGGCTTCACGCTTATCTTCGCACGTATCATCGCTCCTTTGCAAGCCGTTGCCACGGCTTTCTATAATTTGCAGCGTGCCGAGCCTTGTGCGGAGAGAGTGAACGAAATACTCGGTGCGGACGAGAGAATAAAGGAGCGAGAGAATGCGGAGGTTTTGCAGAAGTTTGAAAAGGAGATAGTGTTCAAGGAAGTTTGCTTCTCCTATTCGCAATCCGGAGAAGAGGTTCTGCATGATATAGATTTGGTGATTGAGAAAGGCAAAACCGTTGCGTTGGTAGGTGCTTCCGGAGCGGGCAAATCGACTCTTGTGGATTTGATTCCGCGTTTTGCAGACTGCACTTCGGGAGTGTTAAGCATAGACGGAAAGGATATAAAGAGCTTGAACATAAATTCTTTGAGGCGGAAGATAGGTTATGTGAGCCAACAGGCGATTTTATTCAACGATACAATATTCAATAACATTGCTTTCGCCAACCCGAATGTAAGTCGCAGCGAGGTGGAAGCGGCAGCACGTGCAGCGAATGCCCATGACTTCATAATGAAGTGCGATAAGGGTTACGACACCCGCTTGGTCGATAGGGGAATGAGCCTTTCGGGAGGTGAGCGACAGAGACTTTGCATAGCGAGGGAACTGTTGAAAAATCCGGAAATACTGCTATTGGACGAGGCGACTTCGGCACTCGATGCCCAAAGCGAGGAACTTGTCCGCAGGGCGATAGACGAATTGAGCAAGAGCAAGACCTGCATTGTCATAGCCCACAGACTATCGACCATAACGACGGCGGATAAAATCGTTTGCATGGAAAAAGGTCGTATAATAGAGAGCGGTACATACGAGGAACTGATGAACTTGAACGGACACTTTGCGAAAATGGCTGCAATGCAGACTTTGTGATTGCAATGAGGAAATACCCTGTGTCCGATAGGGCGGAGAAACAAACGAAATAAAGAGATAATTCATGAGAACGGCATATATTTTTCTTACTTACCTGACCGGCGTGGTCTTTTTCGGAATATTCAGACTTCTGTTGGTAATCGTGTATATGATGACGGCGGAGCATGAGGTCGCAATCGATGCTTTGTTGTTGAAGAGCTTTGCAATAGGTCTGCAATTCGACACATGCGTCAGTTGCTATTTGCTTGCGTTGCCTCTGTTGGCTGTATTGACAGGGTATTTCGCCAAGATAGAGAATAAGGTGTACTATAAGATTATCCACATCTTCACTTGCACGGTGTTTTCTGTCGCTTTCCTGATTTCGGCTGCCGATATACCGTATTTCAATTACTTCTTCGCACATCTGAACGCCACGGTATTTTCTTATTTCTCCTCTTTCGGTTTTCTTGTCAAGATGATAGTGCAGGAACCGGCTTATTTGGTTTTCGCATTGTTGTTTGCGGTGGTTTGTTTTCTCTATGTATTGTTGATGAATAGGTATTACAAGAAAGTGTTGTTGCAAAAGCGTAAAGATATACGGTATTTCAAGAGTGTGCCTTTTGCCTTGCTGTGCGTATTGCTTTGTTGTGTGGGAATGCGTGGCAGATTGGCTGCGAAAAGTCCGCTGAGGGTCGGAACGGCATACCATTGCGATAATGCTTTCCTCAATTATGTCGGTTTGAATCCCTCGTTTACACTTTTGAAAAGCGTCGAGGAATACAACAAAACGGCAAACAAACCTCTGCAACTTGTTGATGGCAAGACGGCAAACGAGGTTTGGAAGCGACAGATGGAGGCCGAGAGAGAAAATAATCGGGTTTTGAAATTGAGGAAAGGCACGAATGTGATTGTTCTTATCATGGAATCCATGTCTGCGGATAAGGTCGGACATTTTAATGCGGAGAGTCGTTTGACGCCTTCCTTGGATGCTTTGATTGATGCTTCGTTGAGTTACGAGAGATGTTACACTGCGGGCATTCATACCTACAACGGTTTGTATTCGACGCTGTTTGCACACCCTGCTCTCTTTTCAAGGCATAGCATGAAGGCTACAATGATCCCGCAAATGTGCGGTTTGCCGAATAATTTTGCCGCAAGAGGGTATCAAACCTTTTATTTCACAACTCACGATGCCCAATTCGACAACATAGCAGGCTTTCTTCATGCCAACAAAGTGCAGAAAATCATATCGCAAAGCGACTATCCGTCCAAACAAATCAAGAGTACGCTCGGCGTGAGCGACCATGTGATGTATGAGAAAGCCATCGAGATAATCAATAAGAGGGATAAGGGGAAGGCATTCTTTGCATGTTTGCTGTCATCAAGCGATCACGGTCCCTATATCTTGCCGACAGACATCGCATTCAAGCCCAAGAGCAAAGAGTTGAAGCAACAGATGGTAGAAAACAGCATTGAAAGTACCGTAGGTGCAA
>UQXW01000018.1 GCA_900545215.1 uncultured Bacteroidota bacterium | reverse complement strand
CGGTAGAATTATTTTCTTATAGCCTTGGCGTTGGGCTTCTATGGCTATCGGTAGGGCGCCCCGGATTTTCCGAAGGTTGCCGTCTAAGGAGAGTTCGCCCATGATGATGTATTCTTCTACCTCGTCTGCGGTGATTTGTTCGGAGGCGGATAAGATGCCGATGGCTAAGGGTAGGTCATAGGATGCTCCTTCTTTCCGTAAATCGGCAGGGGCCATGTTGATGACTATTCGCTTCCCGGGTATCTTGTACCCGTAGTGGTTCAATGCTGTCGAGATTCTTTGCTGACTCTCCTTTACCGAATTGTCGGGTAATCCGACTATCAAAAAGTTGATCCCTTTCTCAACCGTGACTTCTATCGTTACTATAGTCGATTCTATCCCGTTTATCGCACTCCCGTATACTTTCCTTAACATCTCTTCATTGCCTTTTTTTGTTGCTCCTTCCTCATCTAATTCCTCTTCTTCCTTTTTGTCTCCTCGGCAAAGATACATACTTTTCCTTTTCCTAAGCTACATTCTCTCTCCATTTTTATTAAGTTATGCCCCCGCATCGGCTGAAAAGCTCTGTTACCGCCTCCTCCTAGTTTCCTCACTCTAATCTGTATGTAGCATATATGAATATACTGAAAAACCAAAATACAACTATTGGAGAGGGTGAAAATATATACAACTCAAACAAGAGATGGAAAGTATCCCTTCTTGTTTGAGTTGTATTTTGTCTCTTTCCCCTCCCTCTTAAAGTTGCATTTATGAGCTGAACTTGCGAAACAGCATACGAAACCTATCCATAATGACGATAAATCGGATAGAAGTTGTTATTCGGAATTACCGTATTTTGCGTAAAAATTTGGTGGGTACAAAAAAAGGTCGTACCTTTGCAAAGCAAAATGGAGAATTCATTTTGAAGGGGAAACGTGGCGGAAGCCACCTTCTCCACCAGTCTGGCGAGGGGGAGGAAGACTCAAATACGCAAATCGCAAATAGAGCGATAGTTTTGCTATCGCTCTATTTTTATAATCCAGTTTCCACACGCTTTCATAGCATGCAACATGTCCGAAGAAAACAAATCCAGAAAGCACAAAATAAATCTTTTCCTCTCTGTTTGGCAAGTTTTACCTCTTTTGTCCGAGTATTGCTTGCACACTTTTTCATGGACGAAAGTTTTTCGGTCTGATTATGCCTACTCGGGTTATTATCTTTCTGACCGAGGTTTATCGTTTATTACCATTACTATCGGGAAATGGTCGCTGATACCGCCTTGATAGTGCATACCTTTATAAGTAGAGTAAGGAGTAAGGAGGCGATGTTTTGGACTGCCGTCGGTCAGGAACTCTGCACGAAATACATTACCCGTAGTGCTGCTGTCGGTGCTTTCAAGTAGAGAACGACTGACTATAAATTGGTCGAAACTCTGATATGAGCCGTTGTAAACGTATGATCCGATTTTGTTTTTGTTGTTCTGCATGATGTTAACCAGCATAGGTTGCGGATTTTTCCCCGAAGCGATTGTGCGAAAGCCGTCTTTGACTGCCGAATCCCACGGATTGTCGTTCATGTCCCCCATAATCAAGAAATTCGTTTCGCCTTTCTCCTGCATCAAATGACAGATATGCTGATAGACCGTGTCGAATATTGCCTGACGAAGGCTTTTCTTTATGTTGTGTTCCCTGCGTGAAGGAGCGTGAATAACATATATGTTGACCTTGTTGTGTCCGAGTAATCCGTTAACGTAGAGTATATCCCTTGTGCGGTTCTCCTCCTTATCGGATTCGTAAGTTATTTTATAATGTTCCAAAGGGGTAAATCGCGAAGGCAGATAGAGCAAAGCGACATCAATACCACGTATGTCCTCAGAGTCATAGTGTATGAATTTATAGTTACCCTTTCGGAGGATTGTACCTTTGCAAAGATCATTCAGCACATTGTCGTTTTCCACTTCGCATAAGCCGATGATAGAAGGCAATTTGCCGTTACCCGCTGCCACGTATGTTTTTGCAAGGGCGTTCTTTTTCTTGTTATACCGCTCAAAAGTCCAATGCTTCTTGCCTTCGCTTGTGTAGTCATCGTCTTGTGTGAGTGTATCATTGGTCGGATAGAAAAAGTTTTCGCAGTTGTGAAATACAACAACGTCCTTTTGAGCAAATACCACATTGTTAAGCAAACAGAAAAACAAAGCCAATCGTTTCGACTTGCCATTGCTTTTCCGTTTATGGTCGGAATTGTTTGCTTTCATCGGCTGAAAATAAAAAAGTGTCGGTGCAAAATCATTGCACCGACACGATAAATCGATTACAATACTATTGATTGTTTCCTTTGTAGAAAGG
The DNA here is from genome assembly GCA_900545215.1 of uncultured Bacteroidota bacterium. Lineage (GTDB taxonomy): Bacteria > Bacteroidota > Bacteroidia > Bacteroidales > P3 > Onthomorpha. Next base: position 33,486 of record UQXW01000018.1, on the reverse strand, counting down.
CATCTTCACGACTTTCGCCTTCAAAAGTCTTTCTCTCACTTTTATGAATATCTCAGTGTCTTTCTTGCTGAAAGCGGTCTTCACATGAGCCGTTCCTATTGCGACTCCACAAGAAGGAGATTGCGTTCCGGAGCATACCTTTCCTATTACGTTGCCGTCTTTGTCGCAAACCTGATAACCTTGACGAGGGATACCTTTGTCAATCATCTCGAAACCGACCAATTTCTTGCTTACGCCTTCGGCTTTTTGTTTTTCCAAACGTTCTCTGTCGATAAAGTTGTTGCCATCTACAAATTTGGTAAGCCAATTCAAGCCTGCCTCTATCGGAGATGTCTCGTCATCTATCTCATGTCCGTAAAGGCAGAAGCCCATCTCCAAACGTAGAGTATCACGACAACCCAATCCCGCAGGTTTTATGCCGAATTCTTTTCCTGCTTCAAATACTGCGTCCCATATCTTGTCGGCATATTGTTTGTCGAAGTAGATTTCGCATCCGCCTGCACCGGTATAACCTGTCGTTGAAAGGAGAACGTCGACTCCTGCGAGTTTCAAAAACTTGAAAGTGTAGTATTCCATATCCACGATAGGCGTATCCGTAAGCTTTTGCATGGCTTTCAATGCCAAAGGTCCTTGAACGGCAAGTTGTCCGTAGTGTTCGCTCTCGTTAACGAACTCCGTACCGACCTTCAAGCCCATTTCCTCGGCTATTTTGCTCATCCATGCCCAGTCTTTGTCTATATTGGCGGCGTTAGGAACCATAAAATATTCGTCCTCCGCAATTCTGTACACCAACATATCATCGACAATGCCGCCTTTGCCGTTAGGAAGTACGGTATAAAGCACTTTGCCGTCATATAAAGAAGCTATGTCATTCGAGGTGCAATATTGCATGAACTCGAATGCCTTTGGACCTTTCGCCCTGAACTCTCCCATGTGAGAGACATCGAAAACGCCGACTGCGTTTCTCACATTATTGTGTTCTATAATCAAACCCTCGTAAGAAATAGGCATATTATAGCCTGCAAACTCTGCCATCTTCGCACCTAATGCGATGTGTTTTTGTGTAAATGGTGTTGTCTTCATTTCGTTGTTAATCTATTAAAATAATCTCTTTGTTTCTCAGCTTGAAAACTGCAAAATTACTAATTTATTCTCCCAAATCAAAGTTTTTCAGGCACAAGTTTTCTCCGTCCCATTCGGCGTATGGACTTTCTGTCGCCCAAAAACCCGTGTTTATGTAGCGGCTTCCGTTTTTCAAAGAAAGATTGCATTTCAAATGTCTGTGTCCGAAGACGAAGAAATCTATGTTTCGTTTGTCGAGTTCCGCCATGCAATATTTATATATAGGCTCTTGTTCATAGAGGTTTACCTTATCGCTCTCCGAATGCGACAACCGACTTTTTCTGCTCCAAGTCTTACCTATTGCATAAGCCCAACGAGGGTGCAACGCTGCAAAAGCGGCAAAACAAAAGCGGCTTTTGAACAGTCTGCTTATGAACCTGTATTTTCTATCCGAGAAATCCAATCCGTCTCCATGACCTATCAGAAACCTCTTGCCATCGATTATTGTTTCAAATGCCGACCTATGTATGATAAACCCCAAATCCTTTTCAAAATAATCCCTTATCCACAAATCATGATTGCCACAAACAAAATGTATCTTGCAACCGTTGTCTGCCATTGTTGCCAATTTGCCGAGCAGTCTTACATATCCTTTTGGCACAACGTCCCTATATTCAAACCAAAAATCGAAAACATCACCCAAAAGAAAGATTTCTTTTGCGTTTTCTTCTATACAATCCAACCAACGAACGATACGTCTTTCCCTTTCGGCACTTGCCCAAGCATCAGGTACGCCGAGATGGAAATCACTTGCAAAATAAATCCTACTTTTTGCTTTCTTCTGCAAATCGCTCATTGTTTTCTCTATCCTTCTCTGCAATAAATTCTTTTAACGTCTTGGTATGCTGATTTGTCGGTTGGGTTTTCTCCAATTCGCTCAGCACGTCCTTATATATCGTGAGGTCATTGCGATAATCGAACAAAGGTCTGCCTTCAAAAGTCCTGTAAAGGGCAATCAGACTCGTCAGAGAACCTTTATGCGTCCTAATATAATTCTCGGTATATACCACTTCGTTGTCATGCATATTCCTAAGACGCAACAGAAACTCGTGTTTGACGGAATCCACGTTATCTATATTGTTTATTTTCAAATAATCGCTCATGGTTTTCAACATGGCACGAACTTTATGGTTATGTTCGTTGAGTTCTTTCAACCATTCCGACTCTTTTGAACCCGTTACGGTATAAGAACCGGAGAAATCATCAGCATATCCGTTGATGACAATCCTTTCTCCCACCTTCGGACATAAAGTAATGTAGTCTTCCTTATAAGAAAGCGAGTAAAGCGTCTCTTCTTCCATCTTTATGACTTTGAAGAAATTACCATCTGCATCTGTTTTCAGAGTATCGGCAGAAGTAAAACCGTTCTTGCCTATCTCCATCAATATAAGCCAAGGTGCATCTCCGCCTTTCACGCTGCCGGACAGAAGAAATTCATTATCGCCTATTGTCTGCTTTCCTCCGCATGCAGCCATCAGCAAAACCGAAACTGCCAAAATCAAATTCCTTACCTTATTCATTTCATCGCTGTTTTATTATCCGTACACCTCATCAAATCAGCAATGACCAAGGCAGCCATTGCTTCTACCACAACACCGCATCGCAGAACCGGAGCCACGTCATGCCGTCCTTCATTCTTCACCTCAACCAACTCTCCATTCTTATTCCTGCATACAACTACACCTATACTTGCCGCAGGTTTGAAACCGACGGAAAAAATAATCTTCTCTCCATTTGAAATGCCTGCCTGAATACCTCCGCTATGGTTCGTCAACGTGCCGTTGCCTTCTCTCCACTTATCGTTATCCTCACTGCCGAAACGTTTGCAGCTTTTCAAACCGTCCCCAAGCTCGAAACTCTTTGCAGAAGGAATACTCATCTGGGCATGTGCCAAGAGTGCCGACAACTTATTGAACACCGGTTCTCCCAAACCGACAGGCACATTATTCACCTCACACATTATCTTTCCCCCGAGGCTATCTCTTTTCTCGTATGCCTCTTTCAATTTCCTATCCACCTGTTTTTTTTCTTTCTCACAGTCGAAACCGCCGAGTTCCGTAAGTTCGGAATGAAATGTTATGCCGAATCTTTTCAGAAACAACTTTGCCAAAGCACCGCCTACCACTCTCACCGCCGTTTCTCTTCCAGACGCTCTTCCTCCTCCCGAAGAAGCCGTTATGCCATACTTATTATAGTAGGTATAATCTCCATGCGAAGGACGAAACAAGTCTTTGAAACAATCATAATCTTTTTTGCGAATATTTTTGTTGCGAATGATGAAAGCCAAAGGCGAACCAAGCGTCCTGCCATCTTCCAAGCCGGAAATAAATTCCACATCATCGCTCTCGATTCTTTGAGTCGAAAAAATACCCGAAGGTCTGCGACGAGCAAGTTCTTGCTTTATGAAATCGATATCCAAAACCTCACCTCCCGGAAAGCCGTCGATACTACCACCTATGTATTCGGAATGGCTCTCACCGAAACTCGTCAAAGTAAACAACTCACCGAAAGTATTCCCTCGCACCATAACAGTTCAAAGATTTCCTTGCAAAATTACACATAAAACACCAATCCGCACAAACAGGGTACAAAATAAATCCGGAAAGGATTGTCTCGGCATTCGACAGAGCCATGAAACACATTGGTGCAGACCAAATATTCGGGAATAATAATCATGTCAAAGTAAATGATTTTTCAATCATCTGTAAAAGTATTTCTTATTTGTCGATGCAAAACATATTTACATCGGATAGGACTGCAAATTGCCATTTGAGGCATAAATTTTCACGAAAAATCGATTTTTTTCTTTCAAAAGCAATGTCATCCTCGGAAAATACTTATCTTTGTCGCCGAGTAAGGAGCTAAAAAGGTGATTTCTGTTAATTGGAGACCTGAAACATGGAATCACTATGAGAGAAACACAGTTTTGTGATTTTGTTTTTAATATGTTTGAACGGATTGTTGTGAAACAAATCCGTTCTTTCTTTGTTCAAACAAATCAGTCCGCCAAATGTCGGAATACCTTACCGCTTATACTTCACCGTAATACAGCAAGAAACACAATGAACATGCTTCGGGCAAAACAAATCGCCGTTTCGCAAAAATGAAACGGCGGAATAATTTCACGAAACGGCGATTCACAAAACTCAAAGCCCAATCCACAAATGCACCTTTTGAAAAGGACATAAGCCACATACAAGAAAGAGGAAGTTTACAGTCCTGTTTGAAACGAAATAACCATTTCTATATGACAATACCTGCCAAAGAGTTCTTCATTTGTGGATTTGGCAGAAGAAAACATCATATTCATTCCGAATGGTCTTCAAACCGTCCAAGGGAAAGGCTCGGTCTGTTTATTCCTCGCAAATACTTTTTGCCGACTTTGCAGCCATAATAAATAATCCGACCGATAAGTTGCATTTGTAAGTTGTATTCCGTTTTTCTTTCGGCGGTTCGTCGTGAGATAATGAAAGTTCGATATTTCGTAAAACTTACCCGTAAAAATCGCACTGCAATTCCGGATAGAGAAAGTCCGCAAACATGCTGTTTTCAAGTGTAAAAACAGAACAAAAGCAATTTTTCATGTGCAAAAGTCGTGCTAACTGCAAAAAAATTAGTAGTTTTGTAATCTGATTAGAGCCTCTTGCAAGGGGCAGACGGAGAAAGAAATAAAAAAACATCAAGATAATGGATAAATTACTTTTACTGGGTGACGAAGCCATTGCACAGGCTGCCATAGATGCAGGCTTGTCGGGGGTTTTTGCTTATCCGGGAACACCATCAACCGAGATAACGGAGTATATTCAAGACTCCAAACAAGCAAAAGAATTGGGTATCAGAAGCAACTGGGCAGCAAATGAGAAAACTGCCATGGAGGCTGCTTTGGGTATGAGCTATGCCGGCAAGAGAGCGATGTTCTGCTGCAAGCATGTCGGCATCAACGTTGCTGCCGACCCTTTCATGAACTCGGCAATAACGGGAGCAAACGGCGGTTTGATATATATCGCAGCCGATGACCCGTCAATGCACTCCTCTCAGGACGAACAAGACTCCAGATTCTATGGCGATTTTGCCCTTATTCCTGTATTGGAGCCTTCAAACCAACAAGAGGCTTACGACATGGTACATTACGGTTTCGAGTTATCGGAAAAATTTCATACTCCCGTAATGATGAGAATCACAACCCGTATGGCACACTCCCGTGCAGGCGTTGTAAGAAAAGAAGTCAAGAAACAAAATACAATAAACCTGCCTGAAAAGAAAAATCAATTCATTCTGCTTCCGGTAAATGCAAAGAAGCAATACAATGATTTGATTGCAAAACAAGACCTCTTCGTAAAGGCAAGCGAAACAGACGGTTTCAACAAATACATAGACGCTGCCGATAAATCATTGGGAATAGTGGCATGCGGAATTGCATACAACTATCTCATGGAAAACTTCCGCGACACAGTATGTCCGCACCCTATATTAAAAATTTCGCAATATCCCATGCCGCAGACATTGTTGAACAAATTGTATGATGAATGCGACAGAATATTGGTGTTGGAAGAAGGTCAGCCTTTGTACGAGAGATTGATTAAAGGCTTGTTGAACAAGGGCAAAAAGGTAAGCGGTCGTTTGGACGGAGCCATTCCGAGAGCGGGAGAGCTAAGTCCTAATCTCGTAGGCAAAGCATTGGGATTGAAAGTCAAGGAAGGCTTCGCCGTGCCTGAATTGGTTGCACCGAGACCACCTAAATTATGCGATGGTTGCCCTCACTTCGATTCTTATACCGCTTTGAACGAAGCCATGAAAGACTACGGCGAATACAAAGTCTTTGCAGACATAGGTTGTTACACTTTGGGAGCATTGCCTCCTTTGAAAGCGATATACACAACCGTGGATATGGGAGCCTCGATTACAATGGCAAAAGGAGCTGCCGAAGCGGAATTGAGACCTACCGTTGCAGTGATAGGCGATTCCACTTTCACCCACTCCGGAATGACCGGTTTGTTGGACTGCTGCGTAGATAATGTTCCCGTAACCATCATGATATTGGACAACGGCATCACCGGAATGACCGGTTCTCAGAAATCATCTGCAACAGGCAGAATAGAAAGCATCTGTCAAGGCATCGGAGTTGCACCGGAACACATACGCGTCATTAACCCTCTTGCAAGCCATTTGGCAGAAAACGTCAAGGTTATAAGAGAAGAGTTGGAATACCAAGGCGTTTCCGTCATTATTCCGAGAAGAGAGTGTATCGTTTGGGCTAACAAGAAGCGTAAATTGGCAAAAAAACAAGCAAAGTAAAGTAAGGAAAGGAGACATCAAAATGAAAATCGATATAATATTGTGCGGCGTAGGAGGTATGGGAGCATTAAGCTCTGCAGCCATTATATCCAAGGCAGCACTTGAAATGGGAATGTACATGAAGCAGGCAGAAACCCACGGAATGAGCCAAAGAGGAGGAGATGTTCAATCGCACCTTCGTCTCTCCGACCAACCTATTGCTTCCGATCTTATTCCGGAGGGAGAATGCGACATTATTCTTTCTGTAGAACCGATGGAAGCACTTCGTTATCTTCCGTTTCTAAACCGCGAGACAGGCTGGGTGATAACCAACCAAAACCCGTTTGTGAATATTCCCAACTATCCCGACCATGAACAAGTGTTGGCAGAGGTTAAGAAAATCAAGAACCACATCTTGTTCGATGCAGACAAGATAGCAAAAGAGGTTAACAACCCCAAGGGAACGAACATGGTCGTTCTCGGAGCTGCTTCAAAGTATTTGAGAATAGATATCGAGAAACTTGAAAATGCAGTGAAGAGTAATTTCGCAAAGAAAGGCGATGCCGTCATCGAAGCGAACATAGCCGCTTTAAGAGCAGGACGGGCAGTTGCCGATAAGATGTAAACATTTTCTTTGATTTTATAAGCGAAGCACGGAAATTTCAATTATTTCAAGTGCTTCGCTCTTTTTTATGAGTACAAAATACCGTCTTAAACCATGGAAATCACATTAGGTTTCGGCAGTAACATAGGTGACCGCCGTAAAAACATCGAACAAGCATTGGAAATGCTGGAAAAGGAATTGGGTAAGATGATTGCGAGTTCCTCTCTTATCGAAACCGAACCATGGGGTTTTGAATGCGAAAACCTATTTCTCAACTCGGTAGCAATATTTCAAACGGATAAGACACCTCATCAGGCATTGACAATATGCAATGAGGTAGAAAGAAAGCTCGGCAGACAGAGGACTGCCGATACTGCCGGATACAGTTCACGGACAATGGATATCGACATTTTGTTCTGCGAAAATCAAATCATCGATACACCGCTGTTGCAAGTTCCTCACCCGCTTATAGAAAAAAGAGATTTCGTGTTGCAACCGCTGAATGAAATAATGCCCCGATTTGTCCACCCATTACTACATCAAACGATAGAGAAACTCTACAAAGACAGACTTAAAGCCAAGCTAAAATAGACAACCTCATCACTATATCAAGCATGGCAACGATGATGCGTCGTTTATCGCCGTTTTTTGTAGGTTTTAAGCCCATAAATCAAAAGATAGGCGTATGAAATCATCGGAACGAAGAAAGAGTACTTTATTCCGATGTTGTCTGCAAGCATTCCCTGCAAAGGAGGCAGTATCGCTCCGCCGAGAATCATCATTATAAGAATGGAAGAGGCTTCCGCCGTTCTGTCTTTCAAGCCGTCTATTGCCAAGGTGAAAACGTTCGACCACATAATGGAGTTGAACAATCCTATGGATAGCAATGACCATAGTGCAATACTGCCTGCGGTCATCATGGAAAGTGAGAGCAAAACGATATTCGCACAAGCAAAAACCGCCAACAGCCTTGAAGGTATGCCCTTGCCGAAATAAAATCCTATGAGATTAAAGAGCATAAAACATAGAAAGGTTGATGTATGTGCGAAATCCAAATTATGTAGTTTGTAATTGGTAGTGAAAATCAATATAAAGCCAATGCAGGCGAGCAAAAGCATGAGGAGTATTTTCTTTATGCCTTTTGCTTTGCTCAGACTAACGGCACCGAGAAAGCGACCTATCATTGCCCCTCCCCAATAATAGGACAGGTATGCGGAAGCAGTGCTTTCATGCATGTTCATGGTCTCTTTCAAATAGGAAATGGTATTGCTGCCGACGGAAACCTCTGCTCCGACGTAGAAAAAGATGCCCAATGCTCCAAAAAGCACGTAAGGATAAGAGAAGATAGACTTTTTGTATTGATGCTTGGTGGTTTGTTCTTCCGAAATGTGGATTTTGGAAAAGCCTATAAAGACGGCAAGGAACAAAAGCAAAAGAGATAAAACGAAGTAAGGTATTATGACACTTGAAACAGAATCTTCGGTTTTATCTGCGAAGATAGAGAATATCAAATACCCTCCCACGGCAGGACCGAATGTGGTTCCGAGAGAGTTGAAAGCCTGCGAGAGGTTCAGACGCGAAGATGCAGTATCAGGATTGCCTATCAGAGCGACAAAGGGATTAGCAGCAATTTGCAGGAAAGTAAGTCCCAAGCCAAGAGAGAACAAAGCAATAAGGAAGAATGCAAAACCCATTTCAAAATAAGCCGATAGAGCAAAAAGACTGCACGCAAAACATGCTACAAGCAAGCCTATGACCAAAGTGGATTTGTAACCATAAAGAGATATTGTATCGAGTCCTTTCTTGGAAAGCAGATAAAAGACCGACGAACCCACAAAATAGGCTATAAAGAAAGCGAACTGAACTATGTTCGCTTCAAAATGGGTGAGGGAATATACTCCTTTGAGATATGGAATAAGAATATCATTCAATGAGGTTATGAATCCCCACATAAAAAACAACACGGTTACCGACAACATCGGTAAAAGGTTTCCGGCATTACTCGATTTCATCTCTTTCATTCTTCAAATAGTATAATACGGAATGACAATCGAGATGGAACATTTGTTCTGCGGCTTGTTGCAAATCACGAATAGTTACGCTATTGTAAAACTCTCTTTCTTTATTTATCCGATCCGGTTCGCCCAAATGGGCATAGTACGCAAGGTTCATGGCTTTATCGAGAATTTTCATGTTGGAAAAGGTTGCGGAAGCCTCGTTCTTGTTCTTCATCTTACGGAGTTCCTGTTCGGAAACAGGGTTCTCGCATACGGATTTCAACTCATGCCATATCGCTTCTTCGCCTTGTTCCAATGATATGCCGTCGCAATATTTTCCCATGACGATAAACAAGCCTGCATCATCGTCTCCACTTATGAAAGCATTAATTTCGGTAAACAATTTCTGTTCTACGACAAGACCTTGATACATTCGGCTGCTCTTCCCGTTTGAAAGCACATCGCTCAAAAGGTCTTGGACAAAATATTGTCTGTCTTTGCGACGACTCATGGGGAAGATTATGCAGATAACGTTGGAAGGGACATCTCGGAAAACCTTTATTCGGCGATTATCCTTTTGTTGCGGTTCCATGGAATAAGCAGGGAATATGGTTCGCTTGTATTCCATCTTACCGAAAGCCCTTTCGACTTCTTCTTTTACACTGCTCAAAGACACATTTCCCGAAATAGAAAGAATTGCATTGGAGGGTTGATAGAAATTATCATAGAAACTTCTGACCTGCTCCAAGGAAGCGTTTTCTATATGCGAAATATCGCTGCCTATAGTCTGCCATTTATAAGGGTGAACCTTGTATGCCAATCGCCTTATCTCTGCCCACAAATCCCCGTATGGTTGATTGATGTATCGTTGTTTGAATTCTTCAATGACAACATTGCGTTGCACTTCGAGGCTTTGGGCGTTTATATTCAAATTCTGCATTCTGTCGGCTTCCAAATCCAAGGCGTGTGGAAGAAAATCCGCCGGAAGAGTCAGATAATAGTTCGTAAAATCGTTGTTTGTAAAAGCATTGCTCTCCCCTCCCATCATCTGAATTGCCTCATCGTAGCTTTGAAAGTTTTTACTGCCCGAAAACATCAGATGTTCAAACAAATGAGCAAAACCCGTTGCTTTCGGGTTTTCATTTTTTGCTCCGACCCTGTAAAGCAAATTAACTGCGACAAGAGGTGTTTTATCGTCTTGATTGGCTATCACGGTCAATCCGTTATCCAATATAAAGCTATCAAATTGTATCATCGCTGTTCATTTTTTGTTTTCTCGGACACAAGTCCTTATAATTGCAATATTTGCAATCCTCATCGCTTTCCGCCGTTTCCCATACGGAAGCCTCCCGAACGGAAAGAAATTCTTCCAATTTCTCTCTCATCATTCGATCAAACTTCTCGTGAAGTTCCGAATCGTAAAGGTAAGATTTGGAATTGTATTGGTTGTACTTTAATTTGTGAACGTATATTATCTCTACTTTTATGGTTTTACCTCTCCACAACAGCCAAGCATAGAACATTATTTGGAAGAGATATTTGGCTCTTCCATACCTACCTGATTGAAAAAGGCTCTCAACGCCCTTGTAATCTTCATCGCTACCCCCTGTTTTGTAATCGCAAAGCACCATTTCGCCATCTGAAATATCTATTCTGTCGATTCGTCCGCCCAATCTCAATGTTCTGCCGTTTATATTTATCTCCTTCGAGACCTCTTTCTCCGCTGCATGAAATTGTCTGTCCGTATTCTTTTTATCGTACTCTGACAGGTCTTGAAGATATGATGTTATCATACTCTTATGCACTTCTTTCAAGAGACCTTTCTCTTCTCCCATGGCATCGAAAGCCTCCATCACGCACACCTGCGGCGTTTTGTCATGTTTGCTTTCTTCCAAGAGTTGAGCAGAGTTATGAAAGAGTGTACCGAAAACAAGAGGTATCTTGTCCTCTTCCTGTTCAAGTACTTTAAGTCTGCATATATTTTGATAGTAAAACTCCAACGGACAATCGATATAGGTCGTCAGATATGAAGGAGAAAGATAAGAAGACTTATCATCAACATTCGACTTGGTATTTATTATTTCCTCTATTGTCTCTTGACGTTTAGATGGCAGGTCTATCTTCAATATTTCCTTGCCTTGCGTAAAGTTCAATGTCTTCAGCCGTATAGGTTTTCCAAGTTCAACTCTCAACTGTTGCAAAAAGCAACTCATCTCTTCCCTGTCTTTATTCATAGAGACCATATTATAGACAAAATCCATTGTTTCGGCATTTTGCAGTAAGCGATAAAAATAATAAGCAATCACAGCCACCTTTCTCTCACTTGTCGTCAGATTGAAAATTTTTCTAAGGCTGTGAGGTATGAACGTTACTACATTATCTGCCGACGGAATATTTCCATTGGTGGTTGAAAGCATGAGAATATGTTTGAAATCCAAATTTCTACTTTCCAAAAGTCCCATAATCTGAATTCCATCGGTAGCATCGGACTCGAAAGGCATACTTTGCTTTTGCAATAACCTCAAAAGAGTTTTCCGAACAAAATTCTTGGGTAGTTCATTGCCTATGAATACAAGCGTATGCTTGAAATCCTGCAAAAGATTTATGCTCCTGAAAGCTGCTTCCTTGATTTCGTTATCACAATCAGGCTCTTTCCCCTTTCTTTTCAAGAAATCCGCCAAACTGTCAAGCTGTTGCATGCAATTACCCTCCTTTTCCGATTCTGCGTTCAAAAACTCCGCTATATCATTATAGAGATTGCTGAACTTGAAAGGGTAACCCATGGTTATGTTCACTTTGGTCGCTTCATTGTTTATATTATCCGGCAGTGCTTTGAGAACGAACGGTAACAGGTTCTCGTTATGAAGAATTATTGCTATTTGATTTTGCTTCAAAGTATCTCCATACACTCTCTCCAAATTCTCAATCCATTGCCGTATATAAAGAGTTTGCGAACTTTCGTATGTGGTCGAAATGATATTGAACTTGCAATCGGTCTTTTCTATTTGCGAGAAATCATTTTCTGCAAAACTTTCCTTGCAAGGAAACTCCTTTATGTTTTGCCGCATGAACAATCCTGCCTCATTGTCCTTATTTCCGGTATAGTAGGTATCGTAATCCCAGTAAAAATACACCGTATTGGTATTCCGTATCGCCTTGAATATTTCTTTCTCGCTGCGATTAAGCACATTAAAACCTACAAAGGCAAAAGTCTTTCCCTCAAAACTTATTTCATTTCTTAAAAGCCTTTCCAACACATCACGATACATCATTCCACCGTACGCAATGGATTTCTCGGCAAGCGTTTTCCTGTAATCGGAATATATCTCGAACAAGCAGTTCCATATCTTTACGAAGTTATTCTTCAAATCGCTGTCTGTGGAATAAAGCTTCTTGAAATCCTCAAAGTACTGCAAAAGAATAGTCTTTTGTTGAGTATCAAGGAAATCAAACATTTCTTCTATCTCCTTTTCTTCGCTCAAAGTAGTATAGAGTTTCTCCGCATCGGCAAGGTTTTTATCCACATCGTCAAAGTCTGACAGTATTGTTTTACCCCAAAAGTAAAAACTCTCGAAACTTTCTGCTTCCGCACCTTCGGGAAGCGGATTATGGGAATAGTAAATCCTTTGATAGCATAGATAAAGCACATATATCAAACTCAGTTCCTCTGCTTTTTTATAAGGAGAACAATTTCTTACGAAGTCATCTATCGTTTCACATCCGGGCAACCAACAAACTTCCTCGCACAACACCTCGTACTCTTTCACGAAATACTTGATGGCTCTCCTATTGGTAAAAATCAAACGCAAATCCGGTATATCTCCATTGCTTATCAATCGTACATCTTCCGCAACTTTGCGGAGAAAAGATTTCTTTTCGGTATTACTTGCAGTCATTGGTTCCATTTCTGTTATAATTTGACTTCGACTAATTTTTGTTTCAACGTTTCGGAATGTTCTTCCGCCTGCACCGTTTGCGATTGCACTGCCCACAAATACAAGTTAATATTTTCGTAACCCATCTTCATAAGCCTGTGTCCGTATTCTCTGATTTGATCCTCGTATCTTGATGTGTCCTCTACGTTCTGCATGAACTTATAATCCACAACCGTAATTCCGTTTCCCCCAATCATTATTCTGTCGGGACGTTTCACTCTCTGTTTTTCTTCATACGAATTATCGACTATCGATTGTTCCATAATCACTTTGTACGTTCCATCGAACCAATGCCTCGATTCCACGAACTTAAACATACACCTTATTACCCTTTCAACCTCATCTGCTTTTTCAATATCGGCAAATGACAGAGCTTTTTGCAAGTCTTGCTCGGTTGCTATATGCGAAAGTACCGAATGGACAAGTGTTCCCCATTGTGCTTTATCATTCATGATTTTCTCATCGACAGTCTCGAAATAATCGAAAGCCGATTTGGACAAAGCATAACTTACATCCGAAAAATCGAATCCGCAATTCGCATCCAAATCAACAAGGTCAAAAGATGTCAAAAAAGGGTTCTTCGTTTGCTCTTCCGCCTTTTTCTCTTTCTTTTTCGGCGTATGCATACCTCTCGTAACCATCATAAACAAATCATCTGCTTGTTTGTCCGGAACTTTCTCGATGTTTCCTGTCTGCAAGTAATTATATAGTAATTTATTCATGCTTTGAGGAAATCCGTCTTTGGAATTTTCATTCACTGTCGGTTCTTTACATATAACGGACAGACAATGTTTCGGACGGGTAAAGGCAACATAAAGGAGATTCAGATTATCCACCCTCTGCAAATACTCCTCCTGTTCAACCATTTGCTCATATTTGTCATCGACTTCATGCAAAGGTTTCAATCCTGAAGGGAAAATACCGACTGCCGAACCATTTTCAGGAGTTTCAAACCAAACATCATGCCTATTATCGACAAAAAACCAATCGCAAAACGGGATTATGACCACATCGTATTCCAAACCTTTCGATTTGTGAATGGTTTGCAATTCCAAGGAATTCTTCTCTTTGCTGATTATGACGGTTTCTTGGCTCATTGTATCATTCCAATGCCGAATGAAATCATCTAATCCATTACTCCTTCCTGAACAATATTTCGCAAGTTTATCGCAAAAAGCAAGCACGAATACATCTTGTGCATTTACATCAAAGTCCTTGATTATCCTCAAAACCAAATCTATCAATGAAACCGTCTCAGTCTTATATTCATTCAGTTTATCCAATTCTCCTATTCCAGCTATCTTTTCCAACCAATACTTGGCAATGGTATCTTTCTTATCTGCAATGAAACGTAATATGAACACGATTTTCTTGACCTCCTCGCTTGTTTTCAAAAGGAAAGCTTCATTGGAGCAAGGATTGTATTTATGATCATGCAAACCGGCATTATCACATTCTTTCAAATATTCGGCAAACATTTGCAGCTTCGACTTATGACGGAACAGAAGAACCATATCATCCAACTCGTAACCGTTGTCAAGATAATAGTCGATTTCCGCTCTTGTCGCTTCCATCTCCAAGTCGGAATTCTTTAAATTCGATTTTTCTCCCTCTCGCTCAGAAGTCTCTTTCGTTGTATTGGTAAAGCGAAATCTCAATTCTCCTTTGCCGATATTTCGCTTCGGAGTTTGCTTGTCAATATCGATGCCAAGTCTCTTGAAAGCCTGCGAAAACAAATCATTGTTGAAGTTCACTATCTCTGCATCCGTCCTGTAATTATCCGACAAAGATTTACCTATTGTCGATATTGAATATTTCTTTTTGGCATTCCCGTCATACAAATCCTTCAATATCCGCCAATCTCCATCGTTCCAACGATAAATGGACTGTTTCACATCTCCGAAAACAGCACAGGAACCACCGCTTGCAAGGCATTCTTTCAATAAGAACATGAAATTGTACCACGCTTGCGAAGATGTATCTTGGAACTCGTCTATCATGATATTCCTTATGCGGGAACCTATCTTCTCATATATGAAAGGGACTACATCTTCGCTTGTAACCATTGCATTAAGCAACTTTTGAGTATCTCTCAACAAAAAACCGTTATCCTCTTTCAACAAGTCTTGCTTTCTGTTCGCTATAAAGACCAAAAGACATAGTTTGTAAATCGAATTATACAGCAGATAAGATTTCTTGCATTTGACATAGTACCTCCCATAGTAATGATTCAATTTCTCATAAAGACCGCTCAACAACTCTTCTTTCCCTGCTTTATTCTTGAAAATTCTGCACTTCTTTTCTGCATTAGTAATCGAGAATTTACCACCGCTTACAGCAGCATAAACATAGCTCGAAGCATTCAAACCATTTTCATTGCATATTTCTTCCAAAGTCCGAATAAAAGTTCTGATTTGCTTTTCAAACTCCCTGACCTCACGCATTGCCTCATCGGCTTGCGACAAAATCACTTTCAAATCCTCGATTCCGATTTTTTCCACCACGTCAGAGACAATCGCTTTGTTGAGTTCTTTTGAAAACTCCGTCATGTCCTTCTCGTAATTCCACTTTTTGCCCTCTGTCTGCCTTTCCTTTATCAAACTCTCCAAACATTGCTTCAACCATTCATCATTTTCGCTATCCTCTTTCAATTCCTTCACTGCCTCCTCCACATAATCCTCATCATTCAAAAGAATTTCAAAGCTACTTCCGACCCCTATCTCCTTTGCCATGTTTCTCAACACTCTTTGGAAAAAGCTGTCTATGGTTTCTATCCTGAAATGGTCATAATCATGAAGTATATACGACAAAGCCTGTTTTGCATTCTCTGCCTCCGTGTCCGAGAGTTCGGCATTCTTCGTACCTTTTATTGCATCTATCTCGCTTTGTGCTTTTGTCGGTTCATACACTATATTCCACAAAACAGACAAAATCCTGCTTTTCATCTCGGCTGTGGCTTTATTGGTGAAAGTTACAGCAAGTATTGAACCATAAGCCTTTGGATTTTTCAGCAATTTACTTACATATTCCACCGTTAAACTGAACGTTTTCCCGCTTCCTGCCGATGCCGAATATACTTTCAATTTGTTGTTTTCTGCATTCATCATTTTACTTGACTTTTAGCGTTCTTGATTATTCCTTCTGCTATATACAACAAAACTTTATGCCCATTTTCATGAAATACTCTATTTCTTTTTTCCGGTTATTCATCGTCCTTTCCGGCTATTGTACGGAAAATCAACTTTATATCCCTGAAAAAATTTCTTGTGTCGATATACTCTAAATTGAGTGCAAGTTTGTCAGGCATTATAACATCTATGTAGTACTGCTCCGGATTTTCCGCTTTCGCCAGAATATCATTTTCATTTCTATATTTCATGGAAGCAATATCCGTTATGCCCGGTCTCACCGAAAGAACTCTCTTTTGCTCCTCGGAATACATATCGACATACTTTCTTACCTCCGGTCTCGGTCCCACAAAGCTCATATCTCCTTTCAGAACATTGAATAATTGTGGCAGTTCATCCAATTTGTATTTGCGAATGAAATAACCCGCTTTGGTTACACGGCTGTCTTTTCCACCCACTGTAAGCAGTCCTTTCTTATCTGAACCAACTGCCATGGAACGAAATTTATATAAAGTGAAGTCCCGACCATTCAATCCTACTCTCCGTTGTTTGTAGAACACTCCTCCCCTACTCGAAAGTCCCACCCAAAAAGACAAAAAGACGAATAATGGCGATAAAATCACCAAGCCGAAGAATGAACAAACAATATCAAACAATCTTTTCATGAAAAACAAAATCTAATCTTTGAAACAAAGAATCGTATTCTTATATCAGTCAATTCGTAGTACAATTCCACGAAATCAAGAACTATATATGCTGTTAAGAAAACACAAGATATTAGTAGTCAATTCATAGTACAATTCTACAAGATTGCGGACTATATACTCCACCTCCGCATTGCTGAGTTGCGGATATATAGGAAGACTTATTTCTCTTGTGTAAGTATCCCAACTCTTGGGATAATCTTCTATTTTGTACCCCATTTGCTTGAATAATGTCAAGCAAGGCATCGGAATATAATGCACATTGGTGGCTATTTCCCTTTCTGCCAATCTCTGAATAAGTTTATCCCTTATATTCTCGGTTATCGGATTTATTCTTAGAGGAAACAAATGATACGATGATTGCATATAAGAACTATCCTTGGGCGGAAGAATTGCCCAATGATATTCTCCGAGCAATTTGCGATAAAGATTATAAACCCGTTTTCTCTCTTCAAGAAGGTAATCGTACTTTCGCAACTGAGCCAAAGCTATTGCGGCATTCACATCAGGCATATTGATTTTCATTCCGTGAGCGATAATATCGTATTTCCAAGCTCCCGCCTTAGTCTTCGTGAAAGCGTCTTTCGTTTGCCCGTTAAGCGTCATCATTTTGAACCACTTCTTGATTTCATTTGCATCAAAAGTTTCCGGCAAATTGAAACAAATTGCACCCCCTTCGGCAGAAGTGATGTTCTTCACGGCATGAAAAGACATTACCGTTATATCCGCATATCTGCATACGTCCTTTCCATTCAACTTTGCCCCTATCGAATGGGCGGAATCCGATAAAACCAATATTCTTCCCAACTTTCGTTGAACCTCTGATTCGGCAACAAACATAGACTTCACCTCTTCATCATTCACAATCTCGCAAATCTTATCATATTCGCAAGGAAGCCCACCCAAATCCACCGGTATTATTGCCTTTGTTTGCGGGGTAATCGCCTCTCTCAGCCGTTCCACATCGATGGTCAAATCATCATTTATATCGACCATAACAGGCCTTGCATCTGCGTCCATTACAGCCATTGCCGTCGCACAATAAGTGTATGCCGGAACTATAACCTCATCACCTTCCTTCAATCCCAACCACTTTAATGCCAAAACAGCCCCGCTTGTCCATGAATTGACACATACCACACTCTCTATACCCAATCTCGTTTGCAATTCCTCTTCCAAAGCCTTTACTTTGGGACCGGTGGTAATCCAACCGCTTTTCAAGGATTCGTTAACCGAATCGATTACATCATCATCTATATATGGCGGTGCAAAACTAATCTTCATATATCTTCGTTATTTATCAATCATGCAAAGGTACAAAAAAGCACTTGCTCGAAAACTCTTCTTCCATACATTATTCCACAAAATTCTTCCATTGCTTCATCAAAATAAAACGCAGCTTCGACTATACTGAAACGGCGGAAAAATTTCACGAAACGGCGTTTGAATTTTTTCTTTCGGCGTTTCGTGAAACGCTTATCAAGCATTACATTTCGCAAAGCCTGCTCACACGATTAAAAAGCTAAGATTCAAAATATTGAAAGACCATTCAGGCTTTGTTGCCACGTGAAACATTTTGAGAGAACATCATCTAATACCTTCTGATGAACTCTTTTAGAAGATTACACAAGTCTATGTGTTTGGTAAAATGCAAATCCTTGCCATCATCATACACTGTATGATACTCATTATACTCGCAACCGTAAGTAAACAAGAAATGGGCAGGAACACCTTTTTGAACAAAAGGACAGTGATCGCTGTTGCAACTCTCCTCTCCTAACACCACTTTGGCAAACCAATGATTCTCTTCATTGATAGCCTGCAAAAGTTTACCGGCTTCCAATTCCTTTTGTCCGTTTATTACAGCCAAACCCGTCGAACCAGTACCTGCCATATCCAAATTAAACAAGAACTTCACCTTTGACAAATCAATCAAAGGATTTTCCGCTGCAGCAGTAGAACCGACAAGTCCTATTTCCTCCCCTGTTACAAACAAAAATACTATCGAATACTCCGCAGGATTCTTTGCATAATACGTTGCCATATCCAAAAGAACACTTACACCGCTTGCATTATCGTTTGCACCCGGAAAGTAAACTTCTCCAACCTTTCCGAGATGATCGTAATGGGATACAAAAACAAAACAACTATCCTTATACTTTGTTCCCTCAACAATAGCCCATACATTCTGCGAATGATAACAAGGCTCATATTTATTCTCTATCTGAAGAGATAAATAAGCTATTTTTTTCGATATAGGCTTGGCTTTCAACTGCAAAACAGCAAAAGGCAAGACTGAAGTACCGATGGAATACTGTATTTTGTCATATCCTTGAATTACAACCAACTCCGGTTTTACTCCATCTTTTACCAAACCCCTCAAAAACAAAACAATATCCCTATAAGACAAAGTCTCTATATTGAAAACCAATACTTTATTATTCAATTTTGATGCTTTGACCTTTTCCAACTCCTGTTTTACATTGAAAAACAATGGTTTTACATTTCTCAATTCCATATTACAAGCAGGCGAAGAACCGAAAACAAGGAACTTCTCCCCTACTCTCAACTCTTTTGCAGGATTTCCGATTTTCAACTTCGCATCAAGAATATTATTCACACTTATATCGACAGATTGAAAACCATCATCACCCGGCAAATTCAAGCCATTATTTT
This sequence comes from uncultured Bacteroidota bacterium, assembly GCA_900545215.1. Lineage (GTDB taxonomy): Bacteria > Bacteroidota > Bacteroidia > Bacteroidales > P3 > Onthomorpha. Next base: position 14,046 of record UQXW01000018.1, on the reverse strand, counting down.
TCAATTCGTTCCTTATGAAATTCGCTGCCTTTTGCTCGCCATCGTCAATGTAAGCCCTCCCCGCCATATATCGGCTTGTCAAAGTATCCTTACAAAAAATAGCGTAATTATACGACTGAGAAAACGATACGAAACACGCAATCAATGAAAAAATCAAGCATACTACTCGCATATCATCTTATTTGATTTGATTAAACACCTATTGTTATTCCACTGTGATTTCCATTCACTCTCTGGAATCACATTATTATTCACATCCAAACTCCTTTGCAATTTATCCTTTGCCACTATTCTTGCACATCCTCTTGAAATCAAATTCATTATCTCTTCAAAAACCTTTTCTTTCTCCCTCACTCCAATCTTTGAAAACAAATATAAACCCAATTCATTGTTATATTCGTCCATCAATCTGCCTGCAAGATCGTAACCGGAGCAAGAACGAACAGAAAAAACATACTGATTGTAACCCTCATATATCAATCCTATTCTTCTGGATTTCTCAATTCCTATTTCAGATGCAAGACTGTACATCCAGTATATATGTCTGAATGCGTCCAAACGGCTACCCTCCGAATTTGTCTCAAATAAATTCTCTCTATAAAGACTATCCATGGTATTCAAAACCTCCTTTGATATGACAAGAGCTTTCTTTAATGATGACACATTCCTAATTGCCCACACCTTATTCTTACAACTCATACTCCGAATTATCATTTTCTTGTTTTGTGCCATCAATTGATTGCAGCAAACCAAGAACACGATAAAGAGTATCGAATATTTGAAACAAGACATCTTCACAAGAAAATTTTTCAAGCCTTATATCTCGAAAAAAACGACCTCTTCATCACACTGTCCCGTTTTTCGCGAGATATAAAGTTAAAAGATGGAGAAATATAAGGGAAATTCAAATGTAACAAACTCTGCAACAATAATTTGAAAGCATGGATTTGTTAATTTGATATACTCTTCCCTTCTACCCTATTTCAGAATTCCGAGCTGCTTCGATATATCCAACATCTTGTTTATCGGTTTTGCCGCTTGCGAAATCAAGTCTTGCGACAATGTTATTTCATAACACTCATTTTCAAGCGAATTCAAAACCTTTTCCATGGTGTTAAGTTTCATGTGTCTGCAATCATTGCAAGCACAACTCTCGTTTTGAGTTACCACTATGAACTCTTTGTCAGGGTTTTCTTGTTGAAGTTTATGTGTAATACCAGATTCGGTTGCCACAAGGAAGCGCTTATGTTCCGAATTGTTGATATACTTTATCATTGCCTGAGTAGATCCGACAAAGTCTGCAAGTTTCAAAACCGCATCATTGCATTCCGGATGTGCAACCAAGATTGCATCAGGGTTTTTGGCTTTCATCTTCAAAACATATTCGGAAGTGAGCAACTCATGCACCTCGCAACTTCCATGCCAAAGCACCATATTTCTTCCTGTTATTCTATTGATGTATCCTCCGAGGTTTTTGTCCGGTGCAAATATTATTTTCTGCTCCTTCGGTAGGGATTCGACTATTTTCACTGCATTTCCTGAAGTACAAATTATGTCAGACAATGTCTTTATTTCCGCAGAACAATTTATATATGATATAACCTTATGTTCGGGATAACGTTCCTTAAATGCTTTGAAATCATCATATTTGCATGAATCAGCCAAAGAACATCCTGCATTCATGTCCGGAATTATCACTTTCTTTTCAGGATTGAGAATTTTTGCTGTTTCACCCATGAAATGTACTCCGCAGAACAAAATAATGTCTGCATTTGTTTCTTTCGCTTTTTGAGCCAAATTGAGACTATCCCCTACATAATCTGCTATATCCTGTATTTCAGGAATTTGATAGTAGTGAGCAAGTATAACTGCGTTTTTCTCTTTTTTCAGTGCCGAGATTTTCTCTGCAAGTTCACGGTTAATCATAATAATGTACTTCTTTTTAAGTATTCTGTTATTGTTATATGTCGTTGATACTGTTGAAAACGAATCACACAGGCATTTTCAGCCTGCAAAATTACTACTTTTTATCAACAAAACAATGACAATTACTCACAATTCAATCGTTTACATATCAAGAATTTATCCTTATTGCAAACAAAATTTCCATTGGTGCTTTTTGTTGAAAAGATAAAGGCGAATTTTGTACCGATGGAAATTGTGTAAAAGCTGTTTGTCTGTTGTTGGCAAACTGCTTTGTTTTCAACAGAAGAAATTTATTCACAATTTCTACCGTATTTATCGACATGTTTTTCGGTGAGATATGAACAATTCGAACTTTTGATGCATGGAATTTCGGTTTCGCTTTTTTTTCATTGTAGCTTTGTTTGCGGGGACAAAGTTACGGAATAATCAGATTGCAACGATTTTGGTTTTGAAATTGCAATCGGAAAATCGATACTTGGTTTTATTGTCGATGAAACGGCGAAAGAAAAAATTGAAATGGCGTTTCACGAAATTCTTTCGGCGTTCCGATTTAGGTGAAATGGTGTTTGGTTATTTGCGAAACGGGGTGGGAGAGGAGTGTGTTCTCATTCTGAGATAAACAATCAGTGGGTGAATATTTTGCGTTTAAGAAAGCGTTCAGCTGAAAAATAATTGTTACCTTTGCTATCCGTTTTTTCGTCCTTCGGATGGAGATGGCGGGTTGTATATTGTGGAAAACAAAGTTTTATACATTATGAATATTACATCCGATATCATTCCCATTGCTTGCGATCATGCAGGTTTTGAATTGAAAGAGTTCTTGAAGAAGGAACTTTCGGAAAAAGGTTTCAATATTAAGGATATGGGAACTTATTCCTCTGAGAGTGTGGATTATCCTGATATGATTCACCCTTTGGCAAGTGCAATAAATAAGGGAGAATTTAAGTTTGGAATTATTATTTGCGGTACTGCCAACGGTGTTTCCATGGTAGCAAATAAGTATCCGAATGTGAGATGTGCCATTTGTTGGGAAAAAGAAATTGCAGAACTTGCAAAGCAACATAATAATGCCAATATAATTGCATTGCCTGCAAGATTTATTTCCAAGGAGAGAGCTTTAGATGTTTTCTATGCTTATTATAATGCTGTTTTTGAGGGTGGAAGACATCAAAGAAGAATAGATAAAATAGCGATAAGAGACAATAAATAATTGCATGAATACTAAGGAGTACAAGAATTTTTTATCGGAATGCAGGCAGTGTGCCGGCTCCGGTGATATGGCTTTGTCGTTTGACGAAACCTCAGACTTGGCTCACAGTGTGTTCACAAATCCGAAGCAGGTTAACGCAAAGGCTTCGGAACTCAGGGAAAAATTTCTCGAAAAGATAGATGAAAATCTTTTGATTTTTGAGAGAAAATTCACTGATAACAAAGGAATTGTACATTGGTGCGTTGCTTATGACGATTTCTTGGACAGTCTTTTTTCATTGCTGCGTTCAAAAAAAATAAAGGCTGTAAATACATTTGCTTCTGCTTTTAACAGTGAGTTAGGGCTTGATTCTTCTTTGAAAGAAGAAGGAATTTCCACTTTGGCAACGGATAATGCTTGTTCCATATTTGAACCTGCATTAGGCATTGTAAATACAGGAAGTTTGTTTTCTGTTTTCGATTCAGCCTATGACATGGAACTTGTTATGTGTTCCAAATTGAAGATATTCATTCTTCCAATCAATAAGTTTATATGCAATATTGCTGATTTGGAATTGTTTTCATACATATTGTCCATATACAGGGATAAGGTCGATTACCCGTTTCTTTCATCTGTGTTTACGCCCAATTATAATACATCGGACACCGAAGTTCATGTATTTTTGATTGATAACGGCAGAACCAATCTTTTGGCCATGAAAGAACAGAGAAAGGCATTGTTGTGCATAGATTGCGGGGCTTGCAAGAGGGTTTGCCCGGTTTATTCCGTGATAGGGGATAAGCCTTACAACAATGTGTTCAGCGGACCTTTCGCAAACGTCGTTCTACCTTTTCTTGAAAATTACGATAGCTACAAACATTTGAGTTTCAATTCCGTTTTATGTGGTAATTGCAGCAGAATTTGCCCGATGAATATCCCTTTGAGCGATTTGATGATAGAGAACCGCAAATTCTTTTTTGAGAAGAAAATCATGGATTGGGGAGACAGCCTGATGGTTTCCAAGCTAAAGAACTTGTTTTTAAGCCGTAAGAACATGAATAAGAGTGCTTGGAGCAAGAAACAAAGAATGAAAATGTTGCTTCCGGGTTCTGCATTGAAAGCAAGGCGTTTACCTGATTTTGCAAAGGAATCTTTCAATGTTCTGAAAGAGAAAGAGGAGGATATAAAGTGAAGACGATGAACTTGAATAAGATTGAAAATGAGGATTTGTTGCTTGATTTGATTTCAAATGACAGAGTAGGGGAGTTCACCGCCATTATAGATACGTTGGATTACCTTTATGATAAAAGGAATGTTTCATTCGATGAGGTATCGTCTTTGATTGGATATATGGATTTAACATCCTTGGAATCAACAGACAGTGAAGAGAAAATAAGCGACCTGATTGATAAATCGGAATTTGAATGTGCTGGCATAAATTACAAGGTTGCAGGAATTTGCAGCTTTGTCAATTTTTTGCCTTACCTGAGTAGCCGTAAGAAATCGGCGGATGTGAAATCCGTTGTGGTGTGCGGTGGTTTCCCTCATGCACAAATGCCTCTGAATATCAAGAAAGAAGAAGTGAAATACGCTTTGGAAAATGGTGCGAATGAAATAGACATTTGCATTAACAGAGGTTTGTTTCTATCAGGTAGGGAAAAGGATGTTGCAAACGAGATTTCAAGTATAAAGAACTTGATTTCAGCGTATAGAAAGCCCGTTTTGTTGAAAGTGATATTGGAAGTCGGTGAATTGAATTCCTTGTCGAAAATAAGGAAAGCCTCACTTCTTGCATTAGAAAACGGAGCCGATTTCATCAAGACCTCAACGGGAAAAATAAACAGAGGGGCAGATAAATATTCCGTGTGTGTCATGCTGTTGACTTTGAGAGAATATTATCGCAAACACGGTATTCTCAAAGGCTTAAAGGTAGCAGGAGGAATAAGGAGCTGTGAAGATGCCTTGATGTACGGAAATCTGTTCGACTATTTCATAAGTAAGGATTTGAAAACAAGCAGTCGTTTCCGTATAGGTTGCAGTCGATTGTTGGAGAGTGTGAAAACGGAAATGGAAAAGAGTAAATAATAAACAATAATAACAGATATATGAAGCAATTACGTTCTAAATTGGCTCGTTATCAGGAACCGCAGAGAGTAAAAGCCTTAGGGGTTTATCCTTATTTCAGAGCAATAGAAAGCGAACAGGACACGGAAGTGATAATGCGGGGAAAGAGGGTTTTGATGTTTGGTTCAAACAGTTATCTCGGACTGACTAATCACCCTAAAATCAAAGAAGCAAGCATTGAAGCGATAAAAAAGTACGGTACAGGCTGTGCCGGTTCTCCTTTTCTCAACGGAACATTGGACATTCATATAGAATTGGAAGAAAAACTCGCCGATTTCGTTGGTAAAGAAAAGGCGATAGTTTATTCCACAGGCTTTCATACCAACATAGGAGTGATACCTACCATAGTGGGTAGGGGAGATTATATAATAGGAGACGAACTAAATCATGCTTCGATAGTGGAAGGTCGCCGTCTTTCCTTTGCCACGTATATGAAATACAAGCATAACGACATGGAATCTTTGGAAGCCGTGTTGAAGAAGATACCTTATGAAAGCATTAAACTGATTGTGATGGACGGAGTGTTCTCCATGGAGGGTGATGTGGCGAAACTGCCTGTCATAGTGGAGTTGGCAGAGAAATATAACGCTTCCGTATATGTCGATGAGGCTCACAGCTTGGGCGTATTCGGCGAAGGAGGACGCGGAATCTGCAATCACTTCGGTTTAACTGACAGAGTGGATTTGATAATGGGTACATTCAGCAAGTCATTGGCCACGATAGGCGGATTTATAGCCACCGATGCCGACACGATTAACTTTTTGAAGCACCATTCCCGCTCTTACATATTCTCCGCTTCCATTTCTCCTGCTGCCACTGCAAGTGTGATTGCTGCTTTGGACGTTATAAAGCAAGAACCCGAGAGAATAAAAAATCTTTGGGAGATAACGAACTATTCGCTTGACGCATTCAGAAGTCGCGGATTTGAGATAGGACCTACCGAAACGCCGATAATCCCTCTTTATATCAGAGATAATGATAAGACATTCATCATAACACAGGAACTCTACGAGCAAGGAATTTTTGTAAACCCTGTAATACCGCCTGCCTGTGCCCCTGATGCTACCTTGATACGCTTTTCTCTTATGGCAACTCATACAAAGGCTCAAATAGACGAGGCTGTCGATAAACTTACAAAGACGTTCCGCAAGCACGGTATAATAGCATAGAAAATCAAAAGCAATGAACGAACTGACCATAAGAGAAATAAGCACAAAAAAAGACTTTCATCGTTTTCTGCAATTCCCATACGACTTATTCAAAGACGATAAGATGTGGGTGCCGCCTTTGATACTCGATGAGAAAACTACTTTCGATAAGAGAAAAAACCCTGCTTTGGAATTTTGCGAGTACAAGATTTTCATGGCATATAGAGGCGACAAGGCGGTAGGCAGAATAGTCGGAATTATCAATACAAAATCCAATTCCATTTGGAAAGAAAAGAGAATTCGATTCGGTTGGTTCGATTTCGTTGACGACAATGCAGTGTGCAAAATATTGCTTGACGCCGTTGCAGAGTGGGGAAAATCCAAGGGTATGGAAGAAATAGTCGGTCCTATGGGCTTTACCGATATGGATAAGGAAGGAATGATAGTCGAGGGCTTCGATGTGGATTGTCCCATGGCTTGTTATTATAATCCTTCCTATTATCCGAAGCACATGGACATGCTTTCATATCGCAAGGAAGTCGATTGGGTGCAATATCAAATCCCCGCAAATCAGCCTGTGCCTGAAAAGGTTCATCGCATAAATGAGATGATAAAAGACAAGTATGATTTGAAAACTGTTCAAGGGCTGAGCAAGAAACAGCTTGCCGAAAGATACGGATTGAAATTGTTCAATACGTTGAACGATGCCTTTTCCGATTTGTTCGGTTATGTTCCGCTTAACGACAAACAAAAAGAGTTTTACATCAATCAGTATTTCCCGTTCTTGGACAAAAGATTGATTTGTCTGGTTGTCGATAAGAATGATGATGTTGTGGCATTCGGCATTTCCATGCCTTCGTTAAGCAATGCCCTCCGCAAGTGTAAGGGCAGACTTTTCCCTTTCGGTTGGATACATCTCTTGAAAGCATTGAAAAATTTCGAGAACATAGACCTTTATCTCAACGGAGTGAAGCCTGAATGGCAAAACAAAGGCATTCATTCCATCTATTATGCAGAGATGAACAAACAATACATAAAACTCGGTTCCAAGATGGCTATTGCAGATCCGCAGTTGGAAACCAATCAGGCGGCGAATATATGGAAGAAATATGACAGTCGCATAGCCATAAGAAGAAGAGCATACATAAAAACGATAGAGTAGGGGAGATGAAGAAAGTTTTGGTAACAGGGGCAAGCGGATTTATAGGAAGCACGCTTATTGACAGATTGCTTGAAGCAGGTACGTATGAAGTCTATGCAGGTGTCAGAGAAACTTCCGACCGAAAGTATTTACAGGATTCGAGAATAAAATTCATAGATGTTGCATTCTCTTCGCCGGAGAAGCTGAAGCAACAGTTATCCGAGGAAAACTTCGATTGCATTTTCCATTTTGCAGGTCTGACCAAGGCAAAGCATTTGGACGATTTTGAAAAGGTGAATTTCGATTTGACGAAAAACCTTGTCGATGCGATAGATCCGCAAAAGACAAAACTCATATATCTTTCTTCCTTTGCGGCTCATGGTCCCGGAGAGGAAGTTCATTTTACCAAAGCCAAGACTTCGGACGAAAATAAACCGAATACGGCATACGGAAAGTCGAAATTGAAAGCCGAGAACTACATCAATTCCTCTTTCAAAGGCAAATATGTCATTTTTCGTCCGACCGGAGTCTATGGTCCACGTGAAACAGATTACTTTGTCTTCTTTCAAACCATTGATAATCACATAGAACCATACCTTGGTTTCGTTCCGCAACATCTGACTTTCATTTATTCCAAAGATTTGGTCGAAGTATGTCTCAAAGCCTTTGAAAGCGAGGTATCGGGTAAAACTTACTTCGTCAGCGACGGCAAAATGTATTTGGATTCCGAGTTTGCAGCGATAACGAAGCAGGTTCTGCACAAGCGAACCTTGAAATTGAAGTTTCCTCTCTTCATAGTGAGATGGATTTCGGCTTTCTTGGACTCCTTCGGTCGCATGATAGGCAAACAATTCACCTTGAACAACGATAAATTTGCCATTCTTGCCGCAAGGAATTGGGAATGCGACATAGAGGATTTGAAGAAAGATTTGGACTTCGACCCGAAATACGATTTGCAAAAAGGAGTAGAAGAAACCATTGCTTGGTACAAACAGGAGAAATGGTTGTAAAAATACATTGTTTCTTATTGATTATCAAATGTTTTCAACCACCGATAAGGTAAATCCCGAGAATGTTGTAATAGAACGCCGTTTCACGAAAATAAAACGGCGTAATAATTTTTTCTTTCGGCGTTTCATTCCGGCGGAACGGCGTTCGGCAAAAATGTTTCTTTGATTTATGAAAACGATAAGCAGAAAAATCTCTCTCAAAACGGCGTTTCAACGAATTTCAACGGTATTTGTCGTTGCTATTCTCTTTGTTGCCTGTGGAGGAAAAACCGTAAGCAAACGACAAATTGATGATTCTGTTGAACAAGTCCCGCATTTGAGCGAACAAGAGTTCGACAAGAAATTCGGGAACTATGATATATCCACCCGTTCTTTTGCTTACAATGGAGGAAAGCCTGTCATAATCGATTTCTATGCCGTTTGGTGCGGGCCTTGTAAAGTCTTATCGCCCATAATCGAAGAATTGGCAGAGGAATATAAAGACAAGGCGGAATTCTTCAAAGTCGATGTGGATTCCGAAAAGCAGTTGGCAACCCGATACGGCATAAGCAGCATTCCTACTCTCTTCTTCATATCCGCAAAAGGCGAGGTGAGAGTTGCTTCGGGCTTGATGTCCAAGCCCGATTTGAAAGCGGTGATAGATAATATGCTTTTGAAGTAACTAATCCTTCAATCCGAATTACGGTTTCTCCGTATCCGGAAAATGAAAGGCTTTATCCGGTTCAAACGTGTGCATTCCAGATAGATAGATAGCTTTCTCACGTGAAACAAAACAGGCGTTCGACACGGCCTTTCACCATGCCGATTTTTTTTCTTACCTTTGTGGCTATAATTTCAAACACAAGAGAAGTTTATGGCAAAAGAACAAGACCTCGCAGCCGAGAAATCGGAAAAGTTGAAAGTACTTCAAGCTGCGATTTCAAAGATAGAGAAGAACTACGGTAAGGGTTCGATAATGAAATTGGGCGATAGAGCCGTGGAAGAAATGGATACGATTTCCACAGGTTCCATTGCACTCGATGCCGCTTTGGGAGTAGGCGGGTTTCCCAAGGGAAGAATAATAGAAATTTACGGTCCCGAATCCTCAGGTAAGACTACATTGGCGATACACGCCATAGCGGAAAGCCAGAAGAACGGAGGCTTGGCTGCTTTCATAGATGCCGAACACGCTTTCGACAGCAATTATGCAAAGAAATTGGGAGTCGATGTCGATAATCTCTACATTTCGCAGCCCGATAACGGCGAACAAGCCCTTGAAATAGCAGATAACCTAATCAGTTCCGGTGCAGTGGATATAATAGTCATAGACTCCGTTGCAGCCCTCACCCCGAAAAGCGAAATAGACGGGGAAATGGGCGACAGCAAAATGGGACTTCATGCACGTCTTATGAGCCAGGCATTGAGAAAAATGACTGCCACGATAAGCAAAACCAAATGTTGCTGTATTTTCATCAACCAGTTGAGAGACAAAATCGGCGTCATGTTCGGTTCTCCCGAAACGACAACGGGAGGAAACGCCTTGAAGTTCTATTCCTCTATTCGTTTGGATATACGGAGAATACAAGCCATCAAAGACGGAGAGACTAACATAGGCAACAGAGTGAGAGTTAAAATCGTCAAGAACAAAGTCGCTCCTCCTTTTCGCCAAGTAGAGTTCGATTTGTTGTTCGGTCAAGGTATCAGCAAAATGGGAGAGATGGTCGATATAGGAGTAGATGCCGGCATAATAAAGAAAAGCGGTTCTTGGTTCAGCTACGGAGAGACCAAACTCGGTCAGGGAAGAGAAGCAGTCAAACAACTGTTGGCGGATAATCCCGAATTGCAGGAGGAAATAGCCGCTCAAATAAAAGAATACCTCACACGGGAAGAAGAATAGGAGCATAAGAAGTTGATGAATACACATCTTTGCAACAGAAACTCGACACAATCTTTTGCCAAATGAAGATAGCACTTTCTCAAATAAACCCGAGGACGAACAAATTCGACTATAATGCAGCCTTGATAAAGGAAGCATTCGAGAAAACGGACAAGGATACTTTGCTTCTCTTTCCCGAATTGTCCTTATCAGGCTCACCGCTTTACGGATTGACGGCATACGATGAGGTTTTCAACAATTCGGCAAAGCAGATAAAGGAACTATGCACGGCGAAAAGGGACTTTATGGTCGGTTTGCCCTTAATACAGGAAGGGAAAAAGTACAATGCTCTTGCCTTTGTCGAAAACGGAGAATTAAAAGCCCTTTCCACCAAACGCAATCTTGGAAATTTCGATAACGGATTTGCCAAAGGACAAGGCATTAAACAGATACGATACAAGGGGAAAACGATAGCATTCGGTTTTCTTGCCGATTTGGAAGACTTTGTCGGCAGTTCGGCAAAAGCAGACCTCGTTATATGCTTATCGAATGAAGCCTTTGAAATCGGAAAGCAGGAAAAAATATTGCAACACCTGCAAAGAATGTCTGCAAAGCTCGCCTGTCCTCTCGCTTTTCTGAACAGATGCGGAGCGGAAGGCAGATATATATTCGGCGGCGGCAGTCTTGTTGTCCTGCCAAGCGGAGAAATTGCAGAGCAATACCCTTTATTCGAGCCTGAAACAAAAGTGATGGAATCCGAAGCCCTGCATGCCGTTCCGCAACGGCACACCTCAAAGCCCGAACAACTATACGGAGCAGCCGTTACAGGCATTCGCGACTATTTTGAGAAGAACAATATCGGTAAAGCCGTGATAGGCTTGTCCGGAGGCATAGATTCCGCATTGGTTGCGGTACTTGCCGTTCATGCCTTGGGAAAAGACAACGTCTTAGGCGTACTTATGCCGAGCGAATACTCCACTTCGCACAGCGTAACCGACGCAGTGGCAAGTGCGGAGAACATTCAAATGAAATATCACATCATTCCGATAAAAGAAAGCTTCACTTCAATCCTTGCCGCAGTGCAACCCGTATTCGCAGGATTGCCTTTCGGATTGGCGGAAGAGAACCTGCAATCACGCATACGCTGTTGCATTCTCATGGCTGTTGCAAACAAAATAGGAGCAGCCCTTTTGAATACCTCCAATAAGAGCGAAGCCGCCGTCGGATACGGCACTCTTTACGGCGATACTTCGGGAGGAATAGGTGCAATAGGCGATATGTACAAGACAGAGGTGTGGGAACTCGCCCGTTGGATAAACCGTAATGGCGAAGTGATACCCGAAAATTCCATAACCAAGGCTCCGTCAGCCGAATTGCGACCCGACCAGAAGGATAGTGACAGTTTGCCGGAATATGACGTACTCGACAAAATCCTATACCGACATTTGGAGCAACGTAAGGGCAGGGAAGAGATAATATCGCAAGGCTTCGATGCAGTCGTTGTCGATAAGGTTCTCCGATTGGTAAGAATAAACGAATGGAAACGCCGACAGGCAGCTCCGTCATTGAAGATGACTTCCTGCACATTCGGAATCGACAGAAGCGTTCCCATCTCGTGATAAAGCCAAGAGAGAAAACAACCAAGCGAATAAACGCAATAATTCACCCGAACAAATAAACAACGCAAATGAGCGAACAAATAAAACATGAATGCGGCATCGCAATGTTGCGATTGCTCAAACCATTGGAATATTATCAGGAAAAATACGGCAATGCGTGGGCTTTGAACCGCATGTACCTGCTTATGGAGAAACAGCATAACAGAGGGCAGGACGGAGCAGGGCTTGCGAACGTCAAATTCGACACAAAGCCCGGCGAGCAATACATAAACATTACGAAGAGCAACAGTTCCAAACCAATACAAGACATCTTTGCCGAAGCCTTCAAGGATATGAGACTTCTGCAAAAGGAAGAACCGGAAAAGGCAGAGGACATCAACTGGTTGGAACACAACGCCCGTTTCACAGGAGAGCTTTTCCTCGGCCACTTACGCTACGGCACTTTCGGCAAAAACGAATTGGAAAATCTTCACCCCTTTTTGAGGGAGAACAACTGGAAGACCCGCAACCTCGTCTTGGCAGGAAATTTCAACCTTACCAACATAGACGAGATGTTGGACAAGCTTATATCGCTCGGACAGCACCCCGTGAAAGTTGCAGACACCGCAATAGTTCTCGAAAAGATAGGAAAGTTCCTCGATAGAGAAGTCGAGACGCTTTTCAAGCAATACAAACAGCAGGGATTGACCAATATAGAAATCTCCGAGCGTATAGCGGAGAACCTCGACATAGAAACCATACTCTCTTCCGCCGCAAAGAAATGGGACGGAGGCTATGTTATGGCAGGCTTGATAGGACATGGCGACGCCTTTGTGCTTAGAGACGAAAACGGAATAAGACCTTGCTTCTATTATTGCAACGATGAAATAGCCGTTGTAGCCTCGGAGCGTCCTGCCATAATGACAACATTCAATGTTCCTTTGACCGAAGTAAAGGAATTGGAACCCGGCTGTGCCATCATCATAAAACGCAACGGCAAAATCTCCATCAGCCGAATCAAACAAGCCGTCCAAAAGCCTGCCAAATGCTCCTTTGAACGTATTTACTTCTCCCGCGGAACCGATGCGGACATATACGAAGAGAGAAAAGCCCTTGGTAAACTTATCTGCCCGAGAGTATTGCAGGCAATAGACTACGACATAAAGAATACCGTCATTTCATATATTCCCAACACCGCTTCGGTAGCCTTTCAGGGCATGGCAGAAGCATTCACCGACTATGCCAACCAACAGAAAATAAAAAGCATACTCGCCAATAAGGATAATCTCGACGAGGAAAAGCTGAAAGAAATCTTCACTCTGCACCCTCGTCGTGAGTATATAGCGGTTAAGGACGTGAAACTCCGTACTTTCATCACCCAAGACAGCGAACGCGATGACATGGTCGCCCATGTATATGACGTAACCTACGGACAAGTGAGAGAATATGTCGATAACTTGGTTGTGATAGACGACAGCATAGTGCGAGGAACCACTTTGAAACAATCCATAGTGCGAATACTCGACCGCCTCGGTCCCAAGAAAATAGTCATCGCCTCATCCGCACCGCAGATACGCTACCCCGATTGCTATGGAATAGACATGTCGCGATTGGGAGACTTCATTGCCTTCAACGCAGCCATAGCCTTGCTGAAAGAAAACGGTCAGGCAGGACTTATAGATGAGGTTTACCACAAGTCCAAAGCACAGGAAAACAAGCCGAAAGAGGAAATAGTGAACTACGTAAAAGAAATATACGCACCTTTCACCGATGAGCAAATCTCCGGCAAGATAACGGAATTGGTAACCCCTGACAACATAAACGCAAAGACCGAGGTGGTCTATAACACCATAGAATCCCTCCACAAAGCCTGCCCTGCACATACGGGCGATTGGTACTTCACCGGCAATTATCCCACTCCGGGCGGGAACAAAGTGGTAAACAGAGCATTCATCAACTACTACGAAGGCAACAATAAGAGAGCATATTGATTTGTTTCGGAATATGGTTTGTACTTTCGGCACAAAGCTCACGGTTACACACCATGAGCGTTCG
>UQXW01000017.1 GCA_900545215.1 uncultured Bacteroidota bacterium | reverse complement strand
CCGCTCTTCTCTTTCTTGTTTTCAGCTTTCATTGATAGGATAAAGATTTAATCAAACGGCGATTAGGTTTTGTGCTTCGCCGAGGTCTGATTTTCCGCTCCTTTGATTTGATATGTTTTTTCGACCTTTGCAGTTTGCGAAATTACCAATCTATTGGTGTAAGCGAGTGTGCAATCAGGTATTCGTTGGCTTTGGAAAAATGTTTGCAGCCGAAGAAGCCGCGATATGCACTGAGGGGAGAGGGGTGCGGTGCTTTCAAAACCAAATGCTGCGTTTCATCTATGAAACTTCCCTTTCTTTGGGCATAGCTTCCCCACAAGAGGAAAACGACATTTCTTTTCAAATGGGCAATTCTTTCTATTGCTCTGTCCGTGAACTCTTCCCAGCCTTTGTTTTGGTGAGAGCCTGCCCTGTGTTGCTCCACCGTAAGAACTGAATTGAGAAGTAAAACACCCTGCGACGCCCAATATCCGAGGTCTCCCGCACATGCACTCGGCCTTCCCAAGTCCGTTTCTATCTCTTTGCGTATGTTAACCAATGAAGGGGGCGGAGGGCAGGGCGGAAGGACGGAAAAAGACAAGCCGTGAGCCTGATGAGGTTCGTGGTAAGGATCCTGCCCGAGTATAACCACCTTTACCTTATCGAAAGGACAAAGGTCGAATGCCGAAAAGATTAGTTTGGCAGGTGGAAATATCGTTTTCGTTCTGTATTCCGAATGTATGAAATTGCGAAGTCTGGCAAAATAATCTTTCTCGAACTCTTCGCCGAGTACATTCTTCCAACTCTCGTTTATGATTACGTTCATGGAATTTATATTTTGGTGATATGATTTTATTTCCTCGTTGGATTAGCCGTACGGAGTTTCTTGCAGACAATGCAAACCTTGCTTTCATCTTTAAGAATCGCAAAAAACAAATAGATGTCTCCGCCATCGGACAGTTTGTGTTGCTTTCTTATTTGTTCGACATTTTGAGGAAAATTTCTGACAGCCACATTGGCTTTCTTTATATTGCGTATCGATTTGGAGCCTGCGGGCAAAACGTCCTCCACTTCAAAACTCCTGCCGAAGAAATCTTCGATCGGGCGGTCGGAAGTGAAGAGATGAGTGTTCCTATGCAACTTTTTCACTCCGTATCTCTCGATCAGAGGTTGAAAAAGCCCTATCTTCATCAATGAAACGTCGGGTTCGAACAAATATCTGCCCACCTGCGAGTATTTATCGCCTGTTTGGTCGGTGGTTTCGCACTCCTCACGGCTGAAAGACAGCACTCCGAAACCGCCTTTCGTCAAATCCGCAACATGATACAGCACCTTGCCTTCATAATTTCGGCGAATCTCCACAAGGACTTCCTTGCACTCGTTCCTCAAAGACAGTACGTGAACATCGCATATACCATCGAAATCCCTCTCCAAGGCTTTCAAATCCACCATCGGGGAAAGCTTGATGATGATATGCTCGGATACCGAAAGCAAATCCTTTATCATCGCTTTCACATCGGGAGAACAATCCTCTATTGCATAAACCCTTTGTTTTGTGTTTTCATTTCTGCGAGAGGGGTCGAGATAGATGACATCTACGGACGATAAGCCGACACTTTGCAATATGCTTCCTACGGATTGTTTGGCAACATCGGCACAAACGAAGCGGCAATTCGTCAGCCCGAGAACGCCGAAGTTATATTCCGTTATCTCGGAAAGCCAAGCCTCTTTCTCTGTGCAGAGAACGCTGGCGGCTTTTTGAGCGAAGTAAAAACTATCTATACCGAACCCGCAGGTAAGGTCGGCGAGTGTTTCACCCTTTCCGATAAGTCCCTGCTTATAACGTGCGGTTGCTTCGCTCGATGACTGCTCCAAATTCAAGGAAGGAGGAAACACTATGCGACAATCGGCAACGAAATCCGGCAGTTTACGAGCATACTTCCGGCGAGCGGCGATTTGCGAACAGCAGAAAGCAACGTCCAAATCCTCTTCCGATGATTCGAAATAGCGAAACATCAGTTTGTCCGTAGCTTCCCCTGCATGCTTTTGCATGAATGCCGCTTCCTTCCGAGTAATTTCATGTACCATTGCAGACAACAATATTTTCTTTCCGTCTTTTGCTTGGTTGAAAACGCCGTATAGCGGAATTTCAGTATCGTTGCTATTAAGCTTTGTCCCTTTCGCAAAAAACGTCGAGTTTATATAAATCGAGCAAACGTAAATTCGGATTATCGCTTCTTAACAAACTGAGAACAGACGGCTTTGTAATCTTGAAAAGTCTTGAATACAGTCCTCGCAAGCCGAATGCTCCGAGTTTTTTATAGGCTTTTATCAATCGAATGTCGCCTACCGAATTCGAGAACTCGCTGTTTTGCATTATCGCTCTCATGTTTTGCACTGCTGTTTCGGTGGAAGCCATAAAGTTTTCAAAGTTTTTCAAGCCTGAATGCTCGATAGGATTATCTATATTTCTGATTGCAAAACCTGCCTTTTTGAGTTCTATGCCGAAAATAGTATCCTCGTGTCCGTATCCTTTGATGCGTTCATCGAATTTTACCTTTTCAAAGACGGCTTTCTTGATAAAAAAGTTGTTTGCTTGGAAAGTATCTGTCTTTTTTCCCGTTTTGTTACATTCCACCTGAGTTCCATATTTCCAATGCAGTTCGCAACCTTTCGGCACTTTGCTTTTGGGGCAATAGACCGTTCCTCCGATTAAAACATCTGCCGTATCGGCTTCATTCAAGTACTTCTCCAAGAAATCCTCTCTTATCACTTTGCTGTCGCAATCCACGAACAGGAGTTTATCTCCCTTTGCCCTGTCTGCCAAAAGGTTTCTTATCGCAGAGCGTCCTACATTGGCGGAAAGTTCATGGTAAAACACTCCTCTCATAGAGGCAAGAGGTCTGTTGTCTTCCCTCCTTGTCGGCGAACAATCGTCGAATACCAATATTTCATAGTCTTCCGACAACTTCTTCGCCTGTTCCCGCAAATCATTGACCAAGTGTATGCAGCTTTCTTCGTAAACCGGTATCAGTATGGAAATCATTTGATGTCCTCCGTATGCTTTATCAATTCGTATATCTTCTTTTCTTCATTTTCCCAACAGAGTTCCGCTGCGGCTTTCAAGGCATTTGCCGCAAAAAAATCCGCTTTTGCATTGTCGGAAAGCAGTTCGTTTATCTGTTTTGCCAATTCCGGCGGGTTATATGAGCGAATGAACTCTCCGACCTCGTATTTCGCCACTATGGGTTCGATTTCCTGCAAAGGCGAAACGAGCATCGGAACGCAGCTTGCCATATATTCGAAAATTTTGTTGGGCAGACTGATTGCGTAATTGCCGTTCGTGGGTTTGTCTATCGAAACCGCAAGTTTCGCTTTCCTCGTATTGCTCATCATTTCCGCAAAGGGCAATCTGCCGACAAAGCAAATCTTGTTTGCGAACGGGTATTGCCGTACTTTACTCTCCAATTCGTCCTTTATTCTTCCGTCTCCCATTATCACAAGTCTTCCATCGACGAATTGCATTGTCTCGCACAATTCTTCCAACCCTCTTTCCATGTTCACGGCACCCTGCCAGACAATCAGATTCTCCTTTTCGGCGGCAGGAATAAGACTTTCGATTGCGGCTTGTCTCGGCGGCATGTTTCTGACCACCACGCTTTCAACTCCATACTCCTCTTTGAAGTACTCCCGTATAGGTTCGCAAACCGTAACAACGCCTTTGCACTTCTTTATACAGTATTTCTCCACCATCTTCCACACTTTGCGGGCAAAGGGATTGGCTTTCAACTCCGGCACTTGGGTAAAATGTTCATGCGAATCGAATATAAGCGGTTTGCCTTTGAGCTTTGCAGCAAGGCAGCAAGGCAGCAACGTATCCAAATCGTTTGCCCAAATAATGTCCTGCCTTGAAAAAAGCAATCGAAAGAAAAGACGCAAGTTCAGTTCTGCATAATAGAGAACGTTTCTCTTGAAATACGTCCGTACTCTGCCGCATTCGTAATTGCGAGACGGCAAAGCAGGCGAATTATCGAACTCTCTGCCGATGAGCCTTACCGATAAACCACACCCGACAAGGCTTCGGCAAGTCTTGTCCACCCTGTTGTCGCACACCAAATCGTTACTTACGCAAACACTGATTTGTTTCATCTCTCCCACACATTCTCTTATCGAACGAACATGGGAAACAAATATTGCAAGTCGGTCTTCCGGAGAATTTCGCATGAACGAAAGAAGTCATTTCCCACCCTTACGGGAACTTCTTTTCATGTTTTGAAAATCAAAGCCTTGCAATCACAGAAACCGAACGCCGTTCCGGAGAAATGAAACGGCGAAAGAATTCGACAAAACGCCGTTCTGTTTTTCCAAAACGGCGTTTGGGTTTCTCGCATCGCAAAGAGGTGGTTTGCAAAATAACGAATAGCGGTTTTTGTCGATTTTCGGCTTCTGTATTTTGATATATCGGACAAAACATGTACCTTTGTAGGCTGAATAATAAGAATTTTGATGATATGAAAGCAAGAACATTAGTGTTTTTTTGTGCCTTTGTCCTATGCTTGGGCTTGAAGGCATTTTGCGTTCCGGCGTATCCTTATCCCATGGTTTTCACTCAGTCGGATAAATCGAATGTGTCGGTTCTTCTTAAAGGGGATGAGAAAGTCGCTTGGGCTAAAACTTCCGATGGTTATACGCTGATGAGAGCGGAAAACGGCGACTTCGTGTATGCAATTCCAGATGGAAAAGGCGGAATGAAGCCTTCTTCTGTTTTGACGCATAATCCTGCGGAGAGAACAAGCGAAGAAAAGGCGTTGATTGCGACTTTGGACAAGAATTTGTTTTATTCTCCGGAGCAAATCTCCTATTTGAAACAGCTTTGGGATATTTCGGCGGATTTCAACGAAAAGACAATGCACAAAAGCCTTAATGCAAACGGTGTGGAGGACTATAAAATGTTGGTTATCCTTATGAGCTATTCCGATCTTGCTTTCACGATGACGCGAGAGGACGTCGATGCGTTATTCAATCAGGTAGGTTATTCCGCAAACGGACACCAAGGAAGCGTGAAAGACTTTTTCAAGGCATCGTCTTTCGGAAAACTGAATGTCGAGGCGACGGTTGTCGGTCCTTATACGGCAAGTCATGAAATGGCTTATTACGGAGAGAACTATCCAGGCACTCATACGGATATGCGGGCTCGCGATTTGGTGATCGAAGCCATAGAGTTTGCAAATCCTGAGGTCGATTTCTCTCAATTCACCAACGGAGAGGGCGAATATGTATCCTGTGTTTACGTTCTCTATGCGGGATATTCGGCTGCTTCGGGAGGTGCAGAGAATACCATCTGGCCGCACCGTTCACGATTATATACACCTTATTCCATCGATGGAGTATATGTATCCGACTATGGAGTATCTTCCGAAAAGGAAGGCTCGCCTTATTCTTCCAGACCTATGACCATAGGCACCATTTGCCATGAATTTTCCCATGTTTTGGGTCAGGCGGATTACTATGATACCGATTACGAAGCTCAAGGCAGTTTCGCAGATCATGGTCCTTGGGATTTGATGTCATCAGGCAATTACAACAACGGAGGATTGTGTCCTCCGCTATGGTCGGCTCACGAAAGAGAAGTGAGAGGCTATACCGAAATAATCGAATTGAGCGATTCGGGCAACGTAACCTTACCGCCATTGCATTCGGGCAACATTGCATACAAAATGAGCTTTAATCAAAATGAATATTTCATCTTGGAAAACAGGCAGCAGGTCGGTTGGGATTACTATCTGCCCGGACACGGCATGTTGATTTACCATGTAAATAAAAATGTTGCAGGTTGGAACAATAATTGTGCCAACTGCGACCCGAACAACCCCGGTTTGGACTTGGAGGAAGCAAATTCGAATACAAACAACAGAGCCGGCAATCCGTTCCCGGGAACATCGAACAAGACAAGTTTCACGGACGAGACAACGCCTGACAGCAAATCCCGCTCGGGAATGAGGCTTAATCGTCCGATAAGCAACATAAGCGAAAACACTTCAACTGGCAATATAACGTTCCTGTATCTGGATACAGACAATGCAAGACCTGTCGTAACGACTCTCGGAGCTGAGGTATTCGCAGACAGCATAAGAGTGAATGCAAGGGTTGACGGTACTCAATCTTCGGCAATAATCGAAAGAGGAGTTTGTTTTTCCGATTCGGTTCGTATTCCTACGATAGCAAATGGCACGATGATTTCTTCCTCATCGACCAATCAATTCACGGTAGAATTGAATAATTTGCTGCCGAACAAGGAATACTATGTCAGAGCGTATGCAAAAACAGCGGACAGAGTGGGTTACGGAGAGGCAATCGCGGTTAAAACGATATGTTTTGCGGAAACGGAGATGCCTTTCGCCGAAAGTTTTGAAGCAAACGACACCCGCTTCGATTGTTGGGGACAGGAATTCGGCGTATTCGTATCCAACAAATGGACATTGACCGATTCCGCATACGAAAGCGGAGCAATAGCAAGTGCCGATGAGGGTTCTCGTTGGGCATTCATTCGTTCCGATTGGAGAGAAGGCACACAAACGACCAAGCTTGTATCTTTACCATTGAACCTTTCGAGTATAAGTCAACCTGCATTGAAGTTCTCATACGCTCTGAAAGCGAAAGCAGGAAATAATGACAACTTGAAAGTTTACTATAAGACATCTGCGAATGCGGAATGGACGCTTCTGCAATCCTTTACTTCCGAGCAAGACACTTGGACGGAGACAACGATAAACCTTCCTACACCTTCTGCCGAGTATTATGTGGCTTTTGAAGCCGTATTGAGAGGAGGCTACGGTGTTTGCGTAGATGACGTGGAGATATTCGAGACCGACATGACGGCTTTCCCCGATGTGAGAACTCTATCATACGATAAAGTTACGGATGTGGCGGCAGAGGTCAATGCTTCTTTGGTTTCAAACGGCAACAACCCTGTTCACACATTGGGATTGTGCTATGCAACGCATTCCATGCCGACAATGGAGGACAACCTCATAGAAACAGTTGTTGCGAATAACTATTCCATAAATTTGAATGACTTGGAGCCAAGCACGACATACTATGTCAGAGCATTCGCAAAGAACAACGGACACTTGAAATACGGAGAAGAACTACAGATAACGACAAGATGTGAGAGAATTTCCCAATATCCGTACACTGTTTCCGCAACTTGCGTCGACCAAAACGGTTGGACATTATCGGAGGACAATACTTCGTACGAATTTACCGCTGCAACAGCAGGAGCAAGAGACACTCTTGTACTGCCGATATTCAATCTTCAAAACTTTGAAAACACATTCATCAGTTTCGAAAGGTTGCAAACACCTGCCTCCGGCTCTTCTGCCGTCGATACATTGAAGGTTCTTTACCGCAGAAATGTATCTGAACAATGGAATACACTCGAAAGTTTTGCCGCTTCTGCAACAACCTATACGAGAGATACGATAGAGTTGACCGATTTGAGCGAGGAATATTTCATAGCCTTTGAAGGCGTGTCCAATATGGCATCATTGAGCATCAAAAACATAGTTGTGAATGCAGTTTTGCAGGTTCCGCTTGTCGTAACGAACGAACCGACCCTTGCTTCGCACAACAGCATAAGCGTTTCCGGCGAAGTAACATACGAAGGCGTAAGCAGCGTTACGAGAAAGGGTATATGCTGGGCGACGACAAGCAATCCCGATATCACAAACAACGTAATGGAGTGTGGTTCCGGCATCGGTGCGTTCTCGACCACGATGAGCAATCTTTCGGAGAACACCACATATTACATAAGAGCTTTCGCAACCAACTCTTTCGGCACTTCATACGGAAGCGAGTATAGTATAACGACTCCATACACCCCTATATTCAATAATACCATATCGGGAGACCAGACAGTCTGCGAAGGCGTGGTTGCAAACTCTCTTGTGGGCAGCACTCCTACCGGAGGCGATGGCACATACGAGTATCAATGGATTATGAGTACCGATGGAGAAAATTGGATTGAGAGTACATTGAGTTCCCTCTCCACAGGAAAGGACTTGGAGTTGCGACAACTTTTCACCACTACCTATTTCCGCAGAGTGGTTCGTTCAACTTTTGTAACGGATACGAGTAACGTTGTAACCATTACCATAGACGCAACGACAAGAGGCGGTAACGTATTCCTCGTAAGCGACAATCCTGCAGTGAATAAGGCGGTAAGATTGCAGCTTAGGGCAAATGTCGGAGACATTCTTTATTGGGAAAGACAAAAACCCGAATTTAATTGGGAGAGAATAGAAAACTCGGAAGACAGCGTTTATTTCACCGATGTGCCTACGGAACAGGGGATATACAAATACCGTGTTGCCGTACAGAACGGGGTTTGCGATATGAAGTATTCCGGTTCCGTCAACGTCAATGTTGCCGAAGGTGTCGGCTTGGCTGACATCGAGAGCGATAAAAAAGCGATAAAACTTACACCTAACCCTTCCGACGGAAAGGTTTGCTTGATTTCCGAAAGAGAATTGCCTGTTGCAAGGCTGGAAATAGTGTCAATGAACGGCGGCATCGTTCAAACGATGGACAATATCCGTATAGTGAAAGGCGAAAACAACATAGACCTCAGTCAACTCGGCACTTCGTCATACGTACTGCGAATTTTCGCAGAAGGCTTCTCTTGGGAGACCATACTGATAATCAACAAGCGATAATGGAACTAAACGAACAATACATCGAACGACACATCCTCTCCGCTCTTAAAGAAGATGTCGGAGGGGGTGATTACTCTTCATCGGCATGCATCGCCCCGACAGAGAAAGGGAAAGCCAAATTGGTGGCGAAGCAAGCCTGCGTGGTTTGCGGAACGGATATTGCACGCAAGGTTTTCGAACTTACCGACAAGGAAATCGCCTTTACGCCATTGATGAAAGATGGTCAGAGAGCCGAGAAAGGCGACGTACTGTTCAGAGTCGAAGGTTCGGCAGCCTCTATCCTGACTGCTGAAAGAACAGCCTTGAATTACATGCAACGGCTTTCGGGAATAGCGACCGCAACGGCTGAATACGTAAGCCTCATCGAAGGAACAACGACAAGGCTTTTGGATACCCGCAAGACAACCCCCTGCATGCGACTTCTGGAAAAGTATGCCGTAAAGACAGGCGGCGGCACCAATCACAGAATGGGCTTATACGATATGATAATGTTGAAAGACAACCATATCGACTTTGCAGGAGGAATAGAGAAGGCAATAGACAAAACTCTGCAATATCTTAAAGATAAAGGGCTTGACCTGAAAATAGAAATAGAGGTGCGAAACCTCGATGAGTTGCAGCGTGTTCTCGCACACGGAGGCGTGGACAGAATAATGTTGGATAATTTCAGCATCGAGGATACCCGAAAAGCCGTGGAACTTATAGCACACCGTTACGAGACCGAAAGTTCCGGAGGAATAACATCCGAAAATATCCTATCCTACGCCCGTTGCGGAGTGGACTATATATCTGTCGGTGCGTTGACGCACCATATAAAAAGCATAGATTTAAGTTTGCTGGCAGACGAATAGATGAGCGGCTCTACCAAAACGAAGTATCTGCGAAAGTTGATATATTGGCGACCGGTCAGAGAGGTGTTGCACACTTCCCGAATGCTGGTCATACCTGGTTTTCAAGGCGTTCCGCTTTTCGACGTTACCGTTTTCTTCATCAAAGGCCTGATGAAAGGCGTATTGAACCAGAGAGCGGCAGCCGTTTCCTTTCACTTCGTTTTGGCAATCTTCCCTTTGGTGCTGTTCTTCTTCACCTTGTTACCCTATTTCGATACCGCATATTATGCAGAACAGCTTTTCTCGCTTCTGAAAGAGACTTTGCCGGAAAATGTCTATCCCGCAATAGAGAAAACCCTTATCGACATCTTACATCGTAAGCACAACGGGTTGTTGTCCGTCGGTTTCATTTCCTCTGTGTATGTCGCGTCGAGCGGAATCAATGCAATGCTTGTCTCCTTCAACCAATCGCACCACAGCATAGAGAAACGCAAGTGGTTGAAGCGTCGATTGCTCAGCATTCTCATGGTTGTGATTATAGCAATCGTGGTACTCATCAGTTTCACCCTGATAGGAGGTTTCCGTATTTTCGTTCGGCATTTGGAACAAGAAGGAATATTGGACACAACCGCCAAGCTCATCATTCTGAAAAGCCTCAAATGGTTTCTCCTCATAAGCATAGTCTATCTCATGTTCGCTGCACTGTACTATTGGACACCCGCAAACCGCAAGAACTACACCTTCTTTTCCGCAGGAGCGAGTTTGGCAACCCTGTTGTTCATTCTCACAACCCAAGGCTTCAATTTCTATATACTTCACTTCTCCCGATACAACGCCCTCTACGGTTCGATAGGCGTGTTAATCATTTTCCTGTTATGGACCTACCTTAACTCTTTCATACTCCTCATAGGCTTCGAACTGAACGCCAGCATAGCCGAAGCCCGTACCGAGAAATTCGCTTCCGACGGCGACCGGATGCTCCAACTCAACCGAACCTCTCGAACAGCCTCCCCATTGAAAAGATGGCAACGTTGGCAACGCCGACGCAAACTGAAAAAAGAACGCCGCAAACAATAATTCCGACACTCCTTTACACATATCAAAAAGGTATTCCTTGACAAAGCCGCACCGGAACGGTATTTCGGAAAAATGAAACGCCGAAAGAATTTGACCAAACGGCGTAATGATTTTTCCTTTCGGCGTTTCGATTTTGTGGGAACGGCGATTCTGAAAACGGAAGTGCCGTAAAAAATCGATAAGAATATAAACGGCTTGATTGTTAGGGGTGAATATTATTTCGTACATTTGCAGGCGAAAAACAAATCGATATGTAGATACATAGAAATAGAGTAACAGAATTATAAATCGAGCTTTAAGCTCTTATTCTCTACTATACGAAACCGCCAAATTTCGGATGCACAAGA
The DNA here is from genome assembly GCA_900545215.1 of uncultured Bacteroidota bacterium. Classification (GTDB taxonomy): domain Bacteria; phylum Bacteroidota; class Bacteroidia; order Bacteroidales; family P3; genus Onthomorpha. The sequence goes on along the minus strand of UQXW01000017.1, from coordinate 25,731 downwards.
GAATAAGCAGTTCGGGGTTCGCGTCTTTGGGCGTGAACCGTTTTGTGCTTATTTTGTGCATAGGTTCTTGGCGGTACCTGTATAGTTAATAAGCAAATGCAAAACGGTCTCGCCTTTTTTGTTTGGCTTTACGGAATGGGGGCTTGGGCATAAAGCACAAAAAACCGCCATGAACAAAAACAGCAACCTTCACAAAGCCAAGAAGGCGAAAGCCGATGAGTTTTACACTCAACTTTCCGACATTGAAAAAGAATGTTCTCACTATAAGGAACATTTTAAGGGCAAAACAATTCTCTGTAATTGCGATGACCCACGCATAAGCAACTTTTTCTTCTATTTTTCTGCCAATTTCGAGTATTTGGGCTTGAAAAAGCTGATTGCAACCTGCTATAAAAATCAAGATATTAACCTTTTCAGCGACGGAAAGAGCGAAAAGGCTGTCTATATCGTCTATGAGGGCGACCGCAACGGCAATAAAAACGTCGATAACAACGAATTGGATATAAGAGAACTGCAAGGAGACGGAGACTTCCGCTCCCGTGAGTGCATAGAACTGCTGAAACAAGCCGATATAGTGGTAACAAACCCACCCTTTTCCCTATTTCGGGAATACGTTGCCCAACTTATGGAATACCAAAAACAGTTTCTGATTATCGGAAACATGAATGCAATTACCTATAAAGAGACTTTCCCTTTAATAAAGGATAATAAGGTGTGGCTTGGTTGCACTTCCGGAAGTAAGAAATTTGAAACACCACTATCAAAAGACGAAAAGACATCAAAATTTATAGACAAAGACGGAAAATGTTGGCAAGTACTCGGAAACACTTGCTGGTTTACTAACCTTGAACACAGCAAACGAAAAGAAAATCTGATACTTTACAAGCATTATACGGCAAATGAATATCCTCATTATGACAATTTCAACGCTATAAATGTAAACAGGGTAACTGATATTCCCTGCGACTATGACGGAATCATTGGTGTACCGATTTCATTCTTGGATAAATACAATCCTGAACAGTTTGAAATAATTTGGCAAGCCAGTGGCAACACACGAGCCTCTACTCCGAAAGAAATATTAGAGGAATTATCTTATACACCACACAAAGAAGACAGAGGCGGTTGCACTGTTATAAACGGCAAACGCACATACGGTAGAATATTTATACGGAAACAAACAATATAAACCTTATGAAGATAGAGTTGAAGAAGATTAAGATTCGCGAATTGGTGGAAGGATATAAAGACAGCAATGAAGAGGGTGTTGTCGGTTGGGGTGGAAGGCTCAATATCCGACCTAAATACCAGCGAGAGTTCGTTTACAAAGACAAGCAGAGAGATGCGGTCATCGATACGGTAAGCAAGGGCTTCCCTTTGAACGTCATGTATTGGGTAAAGTGCGGCAATGATGAATATGAGGTGCTTGACGGACAGCAAAGAACCATCAGCATTTGCCAATACGTCAGTGGGATTTTCTCCTACGATATGAGGTATTATCACAACTTGCAGGAAGATGAACAGAAGAATATTTTGGATTATGAACTCATGGTTTACTTTTGCGAGGGCAGCGATAGCGAGAAACTGCAATGGTTTCAGACCATCAACATTGCGGGAGAGAAACTGACGGAACAAGAAATTCGCAATGCTGTTTACTCGGGTGCGTGGACCACGGACGCAAAAAGATATTTCTCAAAGAGGAATTGTGCCGCTGAAAACATAGCCAAGGATTATATGAACGGCAGTGCTATTCGCCAAGACTTCCTTGAAACTGCCATAGATTGGATCAGCAAAGGCAATATCGAGGCTTATATGGGCAATCACCAACATGAACCGAATGCGAACGAGCTTTGGCTTTATTTTCAAGGTGTCATAAATTGGGTGAAAGCCCTTTTCCCAAAGTACAGAAAGGAGATGAAAGGTTTGGATTGGGGATTGTGGTACAATAAATTGAAAGACGAGAAATTCGATTCCGCAGAATTGGAAGAGAAAGTCAGCCGTTTAATGCAAGATGAGGACGTTACCAATAGGCGAGGCATTTATGAATATGTTCTGTTCGGCGATGAAAAGCACTTAAACATAAGAGCATTCCGAGAAAGCGACAAACGATATGCCTACGAAAGCCAATTAGGAATTTGTGTCCGCTGTGGAAAACATTTTCCCATTGAAGAAATGGAGGCAGACCATATAACGCCATGGTGCGAGGGCGGAAAGACGGAAAAAGAGAACTGTCAAATGCTCTGTCGCCGCTGCAACAGAGAGAAAGGCAGGCGATAAAACGCACCTTTTCGGCAACATGATTTGCAACCTCTTGAAAAGTCCGAACTCGAACGCCGTTTCGGAAAAACGAAACTGCGGAATAATTTTTTCTTTCGGCGTTTTATTTTGTCGGAACGGCGTTTGGGTTTCGGACTTTTCAAAGGTTTGAGTTTCCGAAGGCTGTGAGAATATGAATTTTTCGTTTCCGGGTTGTGGTGAAACGGGTTTCGCAAGCGGTGGATTTATATTGCTTCATGGTCGAACAAAGTGTGCTGCGGCGAAAACTTGGTTTCCCTGCTCTGCAAAAGAGAAGAAATGACTATCTTTGCAGCAATATAAATATGTATTACTATGGAAGCAGTTACAAGCACTCATTTCAATTTTGAAAATCAAAAAGACATGTTTGTCGGCAAGGTAAGAGATGTTTACAATATTGCAGACAGGCTGTTGGTTATGGTTGTCAGCGACAGAATATCGGCTTTTGATGTTGTTTTACCCAAAGGTATTCCTTTCAAAGGTCAAATCCTTAATCAGATTGCGGCAAAATTCTTAGACGCTACGGCGGATATTGTTCCAAACTGGAAGATTTCCACTCCTGACCCTATGGTTACATTAGGCAGAAGGTGTGTTCCGTTGAAATTGGAGGTGATTGTAAGGGGCTATCTTGCCGGAAGTGCATGGAGAGAATACCAAGCAGGTGCAAGGGAATTGTGCGGGGTGAAATTGCCCGAGGGCATGAAGGAGAACGATAAGTTCCCTACACCCATCATAACGCCGACAACGAAAGCCGACGAGGGACATGACGAAAATATTTCCAAGGAAGAAGCCATAGCAAAGGGCATAGTATCGAGGGAGGATTACGAATTATTGGAAAAATACGCCCTTGCCTTATTTCAAAGAGGTAGTGAGATTGCGGCAAAACGAGGCTTGATTTTGGTGGATACCAAGTACGAGTTCGGAAAAGACGGAGACAGGATTATATTGATTGATGAAATCCACACGCCCGACTCTTCCCGTTACTTCTATGCAGATGGCTACGAGGAGAAACAGCGTAAGGGTGAGAAGCAAAGGCAGTTGTCGAAGGAGTTCGTGAGAGAATGGTTGATGGAAAACGGTTTCCAAGGCAAGGAGGGACAGAAAGTGCCGGAGATGACGCCTGAAATAGTGGAGAAAATTTCGGAACGTTACATGGAGTTGTACGAACACATCACGGGAGAGAAGTTCCAAAGAACGGATACGGAGAATGTATTGCAGAGAATAGAGAATAATGTTTCCAAGGCTTTGAAAGAATTGTAGAGAAATGAAGAAGAGTGGATTGATTGCCTTGTTGCTGCCTGTGATGTTGTTTTTCTTCGCTTCCTGCGGGGGCGGCGATGTGTACAAGCAGTACAAGGAAATGCCGTCCTGCAAGTGGGCGAGGATTGAAGAGGGCAAGAGCGTGAAGTTCGAGAATATCGATATAAGCAAAGAGAACGAAAGCTATGATATTTCGGTGATGATACGCCACACTCCGCAGGTAAACGAGAACAAGATAAAGTTCAAGATGCTCATTACCTCGCCTTCGGGTTCCACTCGTGAGAGTGTGCATGAGATAAACCTCAGAGACAGAAGCGGCAACGGCTGGGCAGGGGATGCTCTCGGCGATTTGATTGATGTCGAGGAGGTTTGCAAGAAATACATCACTCTTGCAGAGAAAGGACTCTACACCGTGGAATTGGTAAACATGGGAACGAAATACGAAACCACGGGCATAATGGAACTGGGACTGCGGATTGTGAAATCGGATTTGGAGATAAAGAGTAAAAAATAAGGCTTATGTCCGGTATTATCGAAGACGGACGTTCGGACTCGCATATAGAGACCATTTTGAAAACACTTCCCTCCTCTGCCGGAGTATATCAGTACTTCGACAAGGAGGGAAAGCTTATTTATGTCGGCAAGGCGAAAAATCTGAAGAACCGTGTAAGTTCGTATTTTCGCAATGACGGAAATCAGAGTGCGAAAACGAAGGTGTTGGTTCGCAAGATTGCCGATATAAAACTTGTATTGGTAAGCAACGAAACGGAAGCCCTGTTGTTGGAATGCAATCTTATAAAGAAGCATAAGCCGAAATACAACATCATGTTGAAGGATGACAAGACCTATCCTTGGCTTTGTATTTCCAACGAGACTTTTCCGAGGGTGTTTGCCACAAGGCACCGCAACAAGGACGGTTCTCTGTACTTCGGGCCTTACCCCAACGGCAAGCAACTCAAAGCAATCACGGATTTGATAAGGAAGTTGTTCCGTTATCGTACTTGTAAGCAGGCGATGAGTGCGGAGTCCGTTGCAAAGGGAAAGCATAAAGCGTGCCTCGATTACCAGATAAAATTGTGCGATGCTCCTTGCGAGGGTTTGATTTCGCAGGAAGAATACATGAAAAGCATAAATGAGATAAAGAAAATACTGCGAGGGGATTTTTCATGGATAAAACGTGAACTCAAAGAGCAGATGATGGGGTTTGCAAACGAGCTTAAGTTCGAACAGGCGGAGCAGATACGGCAACGTCTCGCCCTCTTGGAGAGTTACACCTCCAAGACGGTAATCCTTTCCGACAGTGCTTTGAATACGGAGGCTTTCGATTATGTGCCGACAGACCGAGGCATAATGATGAATGCGATGAAGGTGGTCGGCGGTTGCCTTGTCGGATCTGTCTCGACGCAGGTCGATTGCAAGCTGAACGAGACACCGGAAGAGTTGTTCACGCAGGCAATCATTCAGTTGAGGGATACGCTTTCATGGAATGCGGAGGAGATAGTCGTGCCTGTGCATTTGGATTTGCCGAAAGACTATGTCAGACAATCCGAAGGCGGAGATGCCAATCGCAAACGGCTTTTGGAGCTGTGTCATCGCAATGCCGTTTTCGCCAAAAGCGACAAGATAAAGCAGGAAAGCATTCTCGATCCCGAGAGATGGAGCAATCGTTTGGTGGAACAAATGCAGAAAGATCTTCATCTGCCGAAAGCTCCTCGCTACATGGAGTGTTTCGATAACTCGAATATTCAGGGAAATTATCCGGTTGCAAGTTGCGTGGTGTTCAGGAACTGCAAGCCGTCCAACAAAGAGTACAGACATTTCAACATAAAGACGGTCGAGGGGCCTGATGACTTTGCTTCCATGAGGGAAATAATATTGCGTCGCTACGGGAGGTTGAAAGAGGAGGGTAAACCGCTGCCCGATCTGATTATTGTCGATGGTGGCAAGGGACAGTTGGCTTCGGCTGTGGAAAGTCTCGCTCTTTTGGGTTTGGAAAGCAGCATTCCTATTATAGGAATTGCAAAAAAATTGGAGGAAATCTATTTTCCCGGGGAACAATACCCGCTTTGCATAGACAAAAGAAGCAATTCGCTGAACGTGATACGGCACATAAGAGACGAGGCTCACCGTTTCGGTATCACCTTTCACCGTAACAAACGAAGCAAAGGTACTTTCAGAACCGAACTTTGCGAAATCGAGGGAATAGGGGAGACGACGGCACAAAATCTTTTGATAAGATTTCGCAGCGTCAAGCAGATTTCAACCGCTTCGATGGAGGAATTGCGGCAGTGTATAGGCAAAAGCAAAGCCGAAAAGGTGTATAGACATTTCCATAAGGACGATGCCGACCTCTGACAAACAGAGATATTGCAGCGGATTTATGCTTACATTGCCTCTATGAGGCTTTTTGTATATGGGTCTTGCGGATCGGCGTATATTTCGTCCGCATCTCCGATTTGAATCATCTTTCCGTTTCGCATAACCATCATTCTGTCCGATACATACTTCACGACGGCGAGGTCATGCGATATGAATATGTATGTAAGTCCCAATTCCTTTTTCAAATCCTCCAAAAGGTTGAGAACCTTTGCCTGTACGCTTACGTCCAAAGCTGAAACGGATTCGTCGCAAATGACAATCTTGGGATTGAGAACCAATGCTCGTGCAATGCCTATCCTTTGCCGTTGTCCGCCTGAAAATTCGTGCGGGTAGCGATTGTAGAACGTTCCGCTCAACCCCACTTTCTCCATCATTTCCATGGCAATGGTGCGTCTCTTTTCTCTGTTGTTTTCGATGTTGTAGGTTTTCAATGGTTCCGCTATTGCATCTCCTACGCTTATTCGGGGATTAAGTGAGGAATAAGGGTCTTGAAAAATAATCTGAATATCTTTTCGTAGGCGTTTCAAGCCCGATTTGTCGAGTTGCGATATGGGTTTGTCCTCAAAAAACATGGAATCGCTTTCGGCTTTCACTAGTTGCATGATTGCTCTGCCCAAGGTGGTTTTCCCACATCCGGATTCTCCGACAAGTCCCAAGGTTTCGCCTTTATACAAATCGAAACTTATATCGTTCACGGCACGAAACGTTTTCTTGACTTTGTCGAAGAGGGATTTTGAAAGGGTGTATTCCACTCGTAAATCCTTTACTCTGAGAATTGGAGTTTGATTATATATATCCGCATGGGCTTTTTGCCTCTCTGCCGTGGTTATTGTTCTGAATGTCGTTTGCTTTCCGTTCATGTAATCATCGACTGTCGGCAGGCGTTCGGGGCGACAATCGAGCGGAGGGCGGCAGGCAAGCAATCCTTTGGTATACGGATGCTGCGGATTGTAGAAAATATTTTCCTTTTCGCCGCATTCGACTATTTTTCCTTTGTAAATGACGGCTATTCTGTCCGCTATCTTATGCACAAGGTTCAAATCATGAGTAATGAACAGCACTCCCATGCCGTATTTCTTTTGAACATCGGCTATCAGTTCCAATATGCTTTTTTGAACACTTACATCCAAAGCAGTGGTCGGCTCATCGGCTATCAATATATCGGGCTTGCAACCAATAGCCATTGCTATCATCACTCTTTGTTTTTGACCGCCGGACAACTCATGTGGGTAAGCGGAGAATACTCTGCACGGATCGGGCAGCAGAACTTCTTTGAATAATTCCAAAGTTCTGTCGTGTGCTTCTTTTTTCGGGCAATTCTCGTGTTGAAGTATCATTTCCATGACTTGATTGCCGCATTTCTTCACGGGATTGAGCGAAGTCATTGGTTCTTGAAATATCATTGCGATTTTCTTTCCCCTATATTGTCTGTAAAGGCTTTCTTTGAGTTGCAACAAATCGGTTGTACGATTGAATATGATGCTTCCGCTACTTATTTTGGAGTTGTTTTTGTCCAATAAACCCATTATTGCAAGCGATGAAACGCTCTTTCCGGAGCCGGATTCGCCGACCAGTCCCAAGGTTTCGCCTCTTTTCAAGGAAAAATTCACTCCTTTCACAACTTCCTGCCAAAGATTTCCGGACTTGAATTCGATATGCAGATTTTCAACCGAAAGAATGGTTTCATCATTTTGATTATCAGAAAAATTCATATCTCCAATCATAAAATACGCAATATGGTTCAATATCTCTTTGCGATGCAAAGGTAAACCAAAACGGTGAACAAAACAGGCATGGCTCGAAAAAAATCTGTCGAAAAGTTTGTCGGATTCGGAAAAAGGTAGTACCTTTGCACTCGCAAACAAGGATAGGAGCTGTGAAGCCCCGGTTTGTGTAGAGAATCATAATTTTTGTTTTTACAGGTTAATGTCCCGTGGTGTAATGGTAACACATCTGATTTTGGTTCAGACATTTCAAGTTCGAGTCTTGACGGGATAACATAGCTAAATTGGTTTTCAGGGAAGTCTTTTTGACTTCCCTGTTTTTGTTTTGTGGTTTTGCGACAGAATTTGCAGCAAGTAGAACAGCAAAACAGTGTGTTTCATATTAAAAGCGGCGTTCTACTGAGACAGAACGCCGCTTGAGTTTATCCTTTTGATGATTTGGTGTTGTGGGTGGCTACGAAACTATTTTGCCGTCTTCACAGGCTATCACTCTTGAACGGAATTTGTCTATTACGATGTAGTCGTGTGTTGCCATAAGGACGGTCGTGCCGTGCTTTTTGTTGATGTGCATAAGCAAATCGACTATTTCTTCGCTTGTTATGGGGTCGAGGTTTCCCGTAGGTTCGTCTGCAAGTATCAATTCCGGTTGGTTGACTATGGCACGTGCTATGGCAACTCTTTGCATTTCGCCTTCGCTGAGGTCGCATGCCTGTTCGTCTGTTTTGGTGAGCAGTCCTACATCGTCCAATGCCTGTAAAATTCTTTCTCTCATGGCTTTCTTGTCTTTCCAGCCTGTTGCCTTCAAAACGAATGCAAGGTTGTCATAAACAGAACGGTCTTTCAAGAGTTGGAAGTCCTGAAAGACTATGCCGAGTTTGCGTCGCAATAGCGGGATTTGGGATTTTTTCAACTTGTTGAGGTCGAAACCGCATACTCTTGCGGCTCCTTCGTCTATCGGTACATCGGCATAAATGGAGCGTAGCAAGGAACTTTTGCCGGAGCCGGTTTTCCCGATAAGGTAAACGAACTCTCCTTTAAGTATTTCGAGGTTTACGTTCCTCAAAACGGTCTTATCGAAGGATAAGGCGACGTCTTCATACTGTATAACGTATTGTTTTTCTTCCATTATCAAGTGTATAGTTACAATTTGTTCATTTTATATTTTATGTATGCGTGGAGTGCGAATACGAACACAAGCCACATTGCAATGATATAGAATATATAGAAAAGGTCTTCTAACACGAAACCAACGAATACGGAAATCAAGGAGATGACGATTTGTATGGTCATGGTGGTTAGGGCTATGCGTTTATGCGAATAGCCTATCCTGAGAAGTAAATGGTGTATGTGTGTTTTGTCGGGGGAGAAAGGACTTTTGCCTTTGCGGACTCTGAGTACGAATACACGCAGGGTGTCGGCAAGAGGAAGAAAGAAAAACATTACACATGCCAAGAGATTGCTTTTCATCAGATAATGAAACAGCGTGGAGGAGCTTTTACCGTTGTAATCCATTGCCGTAATCATACAGATTGCCAACATGAAACCTATAAAGAGGCTTCCGGTGTCGCCCATGAAGATTTTGGCAGGTTGCCAGTTGTAGTACAGGAAGCCGAGCAATGCTCCAATCATTGCGGAGTCTACAAGAAGCCAGAAAGATGTGTTTGCGAAGTTGTCATTGTACGGAGGTTCGGTAAATTCGCCTATAAAGAATTTGGCAAATAGGAACATGGAGCAGAAGAACACCAATGCCTGTGTGCCTGCCTGTCCGTCGATACCGTCAATCAGGTTGTAAGCATTGGAAACAACTACCATGAATGCAATGGATAGTACATAGCTTAGCCAGACCGGTATTTCTTGTACGCCGAACAGTCCGTAAAAACCATGTATTCTCACTCCGGTATAGCATAAAAGAAAACCGACGGTTATTTCGCAGAGTAATTTTGTCCGAGGCGTGAGATTGTTCATATCGTCCCGCACTCCTACCAAAAGAATGAAGCATAACAATATGAGAAACGAGGTAATGTTCCAAGGACTTCCGAAATGCGAGGTGCTGAATAAGCCGAACACGACGCAACAAATAAAGGCGATGAATATCACTACGCCTCCCATGTGTGCCGTGTAGCCTTTGTGTATTTTCCTACCTCCTGCCTTATCGAGTAATCGGTATTTGACCATCAACTTAATAAAGGGTGGCATCAACAAAAAGGTAACAAAGAATGCCACAACACCGTAAATAATCCAATTCATTTTAATCAGTTTTAGTCTTGCAAAGATAGCAAATTTTCCTTTCGTCGAAAGAGTTTGCGTAAGTTTGTTCACCATTGTTCCTTTCGGCTGCGGATTTTCATGGGTTTAGCTCTCGTTTCGGTATTCTTTTATCGTGCTTGGTCGGCTATGTGCTTTTTTTTTAGTAATTTTGGAACCTCTTTTCGCCATAGGGGCAAGGTGGGAGGCTTTTCGGTTTTGGAAACTTTCGATTTGAAGTTTTTGTGGCGGAAAGGTTTGATTGGAAGAAAGGAATTTTGAGTTGACTAAAATATTTGTTGTATAGAAAATCCAGATTGAGAAATGCAGACGATAATAATTTTGGATCACGGCTCTCAGTACACGCAACTGATAGCGAGAAAGGTCAGAGAATTGCATGTTTATTGTGAAATACACCCTTATAATAAGGTTCCGGAGTTCGGAAGTGAGGTTGCCGGTGTGATTTTGAGCGGAAGCCCGTGCAGTGTCAGAGACAAAGATGCTCCGAAGCCGGATTTGTGGTTCAAAGGCAAGGTTCCGGTGTTGGGAGTCTGCTATGGAGCTCAATATATGGTGAGCGCTTTTGGCGGAAACGTCATTGCAAGTAAGATAAGGGAGTACGGACGAGCTAATCTTACCTATATAAATAAGGAAAGCAAGTTGATGAAATACGTTCCTTACAATTCGCAGGTGTGGATGAGCCATGGGGATACGATAGAGACCATGCCGAAGGGCTATGAGGTTATTTGCTCAACCGATAGCGTGAAGAACGCCGGATATAAGATAGATGGAGAGGAAACTTACGCCATACAGTTCCACCCTGAGGTTTATCACTCGACCGATGGCTTGACAATACTCAAAAATTTCGTTGTTGACATTTGCGGTTGCAGGCAGAAGTGGACGGAAGAATCCTTTGTGGAAACAACGATAAAGGATTTGAGAGAAAAACTTAGAGAAGACAAGGTAGTTCTCGGGTTGAGCGGTGGAGTGGATTCTTCTGTTGCTGCGATGTTGTTGCATAAGGCTATTGGCGACAGGCTGAACTGTATATTCGTTGACAACGGGCTTTTGAGGAAAAACGAGTTCGAGAACGTCTTGGAGTCTTACAGAGATATGGGATTGAACGTTACGGGTGTCGATGCGAAGAATATTTTTTATGAAGCACTGAATGGCTTGACCGATCCCGAGAAAAAAAGAAAAGCGATAGGCAAAACATTCATCGATGTCTTCGATAGCGAGGCTGCGAAGTTGAAAGACGTGAAGTGGTTGGCACAGGGAACGATTTATCCCGACGTGATAGAGAGTTGCAGCGTCAAAGGACCGAGCGTAACCATCAAATCGCATCACAATGTCGGCGGATTACCTGATTACATGAAGCTGAAACTCGTCGAGCCTTTGCGTTCCTTGTTCAAGGATGAGGTAAGAAGGGTTGGAAAGACCTTGGGATTGAAAGATGAGTTGCTTAAAAGACATCCTTTCCCCGGTCCGGGATTGGCGATACGGATATTGGGCGAAGTGAATGCGGAAAAGGTGAAGATACTTCAAGAGGTTGATGATATTTTTATATCGAATCTTCGCAGCAGCGGCTTATATGATAAGGTTTGGCAGGCGGGAGCGGTTCTGCTTCCTATACAATCTGTCGGTGTGATGGGCGATGAAAGAACGTATGAAAGGGTTGTGGCTCTTCGTGCGGTGGAATCGGTAGATGGAATGACGGCAGATTGGTCGCATTTGCCATACGAGTTTCTCGCAAAGGTCTCCAACGAAATCATAAACAAGGTCAAGGGTGTCAACAGGGTGTGCTACGACATCAGTTCCAAGCCTCCTGCGACTATAGAGTGGGAATAATTTGTCCAAGTAAAGTAAAGGGTTATGCACTTTGTAGTAAAGTTCAGATGTTTTGCCGTCTTATTGCTTTGTTGTTTGGTTTCATTTTCCCAAAACAAAGATTTGTCCGATGATGTTACCGTAGGATTGCATAAGGTCGAGGCAGGGGAGACGCTGTACAGACTATCCAAGAATTTCTTCCTTACGGAGCAAGATATATTGGAGGTGAACCCGGGATTGACTGCCCAAAATCTTAAAGCCGGACAAACAATCAAGATACCGATTACGGTAAGGAATAAAGCACTCTTTGCTTCCTCTGCCACGGAATCGGTAACGCAGGTTCGCAGCAACACATTGACGGTTCACAAAAAGCCGAATAAGAAAATCGACAAGAAGACAAAACTGAATATTGCGATACTATTGCCCTTGAATTACGAAGAGATAGACAAGCTCACCTTTACAAAATTCAACATAGACGAGAAAAAAAGACAGCGATACAAGTGTTTCGAATATATAAACTTCTATGAGGGAGCAAGGATTGCTCTTGATGTTTTGGAGAAAAGCGGGTACAATGTGGATTGTTACGTTTACGATGTGGGCGAAAACGATTTGGAGGAAATGCAATCCGCTTTGAACTCTGCAGAGATGCAAAACATGGATTTGATTATCCCTTTGGTGTTCAAGCAGAACTTTTCCGTTGCCGCACAATTTGCAAAGGAACACAAAATACCAATAGTCAATCCGATGAGTGCGGATTTGGCTATTCTGAACAATGCTTATACGTTCAAGATACAGCCATCGCCTGCAACGGAAGTAGAAACCATTGTACGCCATTTGCGTGCCGGACATGCAGATGACAACATTATAATATTGTATGACAATCACGGTTCATGTAAAGCGTCTGCAGATTATTTCGAACAACTGCTTTCAAAAAGCAATATGATGTGGACGATAATGGATTACGGCAAGTATTCCAATAAATTATCCTCCAAAATATCGTTGACGAAGAAAAATGTCGTTGTAATGCTGACAGACAAAAATGAAAAGTCGGATGCTGACGGCTCTGTGAGGAAACTCTTATCTGCATTGGCAGCAAAAAAAGATGCAGACATAACCCTCTTCGGCGATTATTCGTGGTGCGAAATCAACTCCATGGATTTGTCTCTTTTGGAGAAGTATAATTTCCATTTTACTTTAAGTTACCTGAATGATTACACCAATGCGAATTTCGTGAACTTCGTAAAAGTGTTCAGGAAGCACTTCAAGACCGAGCCGGATAAAATTTATGCGGCTTTGGGGTACGATATCGTAACTTATTTCGTTCACAGCCTGATTGAAAACGGCAACGAGTTCATGGAAAATCCCAATACTTCCGATGTAAACGGCATGATAAATCCTTATCACTTCGAACGAACAGGGGAGGATATGGGATACCAAAACAAGAGAACCGTTGTATATGAATTGGATAACTATAAAATAAAGTCGGTCGGAAGATAAGATGAATATAAAGACAAGATGTTTGCTTTGTTTGTTCGTTTGCTGTTTTGTTTTCGGGCTTTACGCACAGCGGGACGGTGAAAAGACGAAGATTGTTCATGATTTGAGCAAGGGAAAGTTTGAAATCAAGAGTTTCGATGCTCAAAGCAGAAAAGCAGAAGAGTCGGCAATTTATTTTGAAGTCGAGAACAAGAAAACAAATGCCGGAAGGATAATACTCGATTTATCTACCCTGAATCAGGAAGATGTAACCGTTGCATGGCAGAACTACTCCACGGGAGCGAAAAAGGCTCGTTGGAGTGTAAGACTGCAATACAGATTATCCGATACATCGGAATGGAAAGATGTTACAGACGCTCGTTCTCGTCCATACGAGTTCTATACCGGTAAAAGAGTCGTAAGCAGGACTTTTTCAAAGGTTGTGCTTCCATCGGAGTGCAATAATCGTAACCGAATACAGATTTCTTGGAAGTACAGCAAGTTGCGAGGAAAAGGAAACGACCCCAAAATATCCACAAGTAATATATGCGTATCCTCTCAAACCGATCCGTATAACGGAGCTGCGGTCGAATTGAATGTTACACGTCATCTGAATGGCAAAACCATCGAAGTAAAGAAAGTGGATTTCAATCATATCCCATTGCCCTACACATATCCCGAGACCATAAGGCTTAAATTCACCGGCAAATATCTTCGAGATTCCGTACGTCTTGAAATCAGCGGAGCGGATAAGGAATATTTTTCGGTGGACTCGAAGAGCATAGACGCAGGGACAAGTCCCAAAAGTGTAACAGTATGTTATGCACCGAGAAAAGCAGGTATCCACAAAGCAACACTCACCATTAAAACCAGAAAACTCGCCAAAAATATAATCATACCATTGGAAGGTTCTTGTGCAAAGGCTTCCGAGTTCAGGAAAAACCTGATAAATAATGAGACATCGGCAGAAGAAAACATCGATTTCGCTGCAGATATTTTTTCCGGCAAAGAATACCAATTCAGAATGAACGTAAGTGGAAATCAAGATGAACTTACATCATACGGAAACGATGTTCTGAACAATGATATACCCGTAACGTACAAATGGTACAGAAATAACGTACTGTTGAAAGAGTATGACGACAGACCGAAAGTGCATGACTATTGTGTCCCTCTGCAATCCCCTGCCACTGCGAACAAGTTGGAAATAGCCATAAGCAACAAAGACAAGCTTGAGATAAAGGATTGGTATCTCGGATTTCCCAAACCGAAACGTCTTGTGCGTTCCGGCAACTGGAATGACCCGACTATATGGGAGCCGGAAGGCGAACCGAACATGGAAGATTTCGTTTACATCGAAGACAGTTGCAAAGTAAAAGTAACAACAGACGTTGTATGTTCCATGTTGGTTTTGGGCGACAACGTAAACGTCGATATAAACACGGGAAAGATGTTTTACGTTTCGGGTGATATCGTTTACGGCAATCGTTCCTATTTTACGGTACATCAAAACCTCTTGTCGGAAAAATGGAATTATATTTCCTCACCTGTAAATCAGGCAAGAGCATTGGTATATTCCATGAGGAAAAGCGGCAATGAGACATGGCTCATGAAATACAACACAGGCGTTGTCAGCAAACATGGCGATCATTGGAGCGAATACCTGATAGATCCAAACTACATACTGCAACCCGGTCATGGCTATGCCGTCTATACACATGAAGACCTCGATGTCAAATACGAAGGCATTCTCTGCAACAGTAAAACAACCGTTGCTCTTACCGCAAAGAACAACGATAAATGGAACTTGGTCGGCAACCCGTTCACGGCACCGTTAAGCACAGGTAAATTATTTGAGGATATAGACGGAAAGATACAAGGCAATGCCATATTCCTGTTCGACAGAGAAAACAAGGTATATAATCCGATTATAGTGGACGAAAACGAAGAGGTGATGATACCCTCGCTGGAGTCTTTCTTTGTCGAAGCAATGCAGGACGGCAGAGAAATTACATTTAAGAGAAATCACCAATACATACCGAAGACAGGAAGAGGTTCGACCGTAAATCACAACTATCTTTCCCTCGCTGCAACAGTCGGGAACAAGCGACAGTACGCCTTGATGGGTATGATAGACGATGCAAAGTACGGTTTTGACGAATACGATGCCCATAAGATGTTCGGCATAAGCGAAGACATGCCGGAGATATACTTCATCGTCGATGGAGAAGAGTTGTCCGTCAACACCTTTCCCGATTATCCTGCCGCATTTGATATAGGTCTTTACATAGGCAGGGATACCGAAGTCGGCTTACGCCTCGACAATTTATCCGTTCTTCCGCAAAACATAAGTGTAATGGTGGAAGACAAGTACGAACACAAGTTCTACGACCTTTGTCTTCCGAATAAAATCACGGTCTCTTTGAAAAGCGGAAATACCAACGACCGTTACCGCATTTACTTGAACAAAGCCGTGAACATATACGAGATACACCCCGAATATTCAGGCATATATATATGGAATGACAACGGACGGATTTTGGTTTACGGAGATGGCACACATCGCCTTCAAAAAGTAAGAGTATCGGACAAAGAACGTAATCTTATCGAAGAACAAGAATTCGATTCAAACGTTTTAGTGTTCGACAAGAATATAAGGAAAGGACGTTATACGGTCGATATACAGGTGGAAGATTTGTGGATACGGGACTTTATAACAGATATCAAATAGATAATTACCGAATAATTTTTGCACAATGAAGTTTATACGAACATTGAGTATTTTCATGTTTGGCGTTTTGACGCTTGGTTTTTCCGGCTACGGTCAATCAGGTTCCATAAACAAAATGATGAACAACGGAGACTATGCCGGAGCATTCGAGAAGTTGAACACATCATACAAAGACACCAACGACGTGGAACGATTGGAACTTATGTATCGTTACTATTCCGAAGAAAAAAATCCTTCTCGCAATCTCTGCATGGCATACCGCTATGCCAACCTCTTCAACAGCCGAAGCAATAACCGTAAATTGGAAACCAAAGAATTGATAAAGGAAGCACTCACTGAGATTTACCAAACCAAAGATGTGGAATCGGCAGAAGAATTCATGGAATGTTTCAAAGAAGAAACCGCTTACACGCAGGAAGCCGGCAGAATGTTGGAACAACTCGCTTTCGAAAGGGCTCAGAAGAAAGGAACACTTGAAGCATATACCGAATACGTCGAAAAATATCCGAAAGCCTTGCAAAGCAGCCTTGCAAAGCAAGAAATAGACCGTCTTTTCGTTGAACAAATCTTGGAAAGCGAAGATTTGGAAAAACTGAGAGACTTTGTCAAAAACAACGAGAACTCGAAATACATTGACAGAGCGAAGTCCACAATCGAAAAACTCGTATTCAATCAAGCCTTGGAGCGGAATACTGTCGAGGCATACAGCGAATACCTTTCCGAATACCCTAACGGTTCTTTCAGAAAGTCAGTTAGTCAGAAACTGGAAGAAGTAGTGTATGACAATGCCATGCGAAGCGGAAAAATAACAGACCTTATGGATTTTGTTACCGCCAATCGCAATCACCCTCAATGGGCTTACGCATACGATAAACTGAAAGTACAAACTCTCGACCAACTTTCAATTGCAGGAATGAAAGCCTTGCAAATGTTTGATACCACCTCGCAGATTCTTGACATCTTCGCAAAGAATTATCTTGTCGATACCAGAAAATCGACAATCGCGAGCCTTACCTCAGCCTTACCTGCCTTGACCTCTTCTTCTCTTGTGCAGAAAGCAGAAAAAACAGGAAAAAACATAGACATCCTTCTATCCAAGCAAAGCATAAGTGCCGAGGATTTCAAGACCAACAAGAGCCTTTTCGCTATAAACGGCAATATCCACTCTTACGCTTTGGTACGTAAATACCTTACTCAGACGGAAGCATCGAAAAATCCCAACAAACAGATATACACAGCACTCACCTTACCGCTTCAACAATCCAAATTGCTTCCCCTTTACATCGAACAAAAAGAGTATATCGCAACCGATGAAGCAGCAAATGCTACTGCCTTTTTAATATCCGCACACAATCCGAACGGCTTTTGTTTCGAGAGTTCGGCGAACAACAGGGATATTTACAGACTTGTAAGCAAACCGACGGGGCAACAGGATACCGTCCTTTTACCCAAACCCGTCAACAGCAGATATGACGAATGCAATCCGGTTCTTTCGCCCGACAAAAAAACGCTTTATTTCTCCTCGAATGCAGGAGTAAACCATGGAGGTTTGGACATATACGTTTCCCATCGCGAAGACACGACGAATTGGGACAATTGGAGTTACCCCATACTGCTGGGCAGTGAAATAAACACTCCCTACGATGATGTGGTTTTGGAAGCCGGAGAAAAAGAAATAGTTGTCAAAGGAGGCAAAGCCCAAAACAAAAAGGTATTCGCCTTTGAAGTACCATTGGAATTTGTGGACGGCTACCTTTTGAACCAAAACGGCAAGTTCATACGCGGAGAAGTCCTGATACTCGACTCTCTGACACTCGATACACTCTACATCACATACAGCAATTCAAAAGGATATTTCTCTTATTTGAAGCCCGAACAAGCCTATACCCTCCATTCGCAGTACAGAAATCACATCAACGTTTTCTCTTCCGACCTTTCGCAAATCGTCGTTCACGACATAGAGGACTTGGTCTCCACAAAGAAATTTCTCATAGTCGAGAACCCTTTTTCGGACAAGAAACGCAACCAACTCACAACCAAAGGACGCCGCAACCTCGAATACTTCGCCAAGAGCGTCCGCGGAATGAATTATACCATCACGATGTATGTTTACGTCTGTACCGCAAAGCCGGACAAAGCCGGAGCAATATCCGAACAACAAGCCGATTTGATTGCCAAATTTCTTATAAAGAACGGCATTTCTAAGGATAAAATCATCATACTCGGTCGAGGTAACAGAAGCGAAAGCGAGCCGATTGGTTGGGAAGGAAAAGACAGAATAGAGATAGGCTTCCTCATCGGGAAATAATTCTCTTATCGCTTATTCAACAAAAGAAAAACAAAGATTTCACGGCGTTTTGCAAACTGCCTGCCTGTCGAGCGTTTGACGAAACGCCGTTCCGGCATGTCGAGACGGTGTTTGGTCTGGTTCGTTTCAAAATGCCTGAAAGTAAGGCTGTGATGTCGGGATATTACGTGCCGTATGGAAATGCCAAAGGCTTGAAACCGTATTCGCGGAATACCGATTTCAAGCCTTTGATATTGATGTTATTGTCTCGGAGCTTTATTTCACGAGTTTCATTTCGTTGATAAGGTTGGTTGCTCCTGCGTATTTGTCGATTATGAACAAGACGTAGCGTATATCGACGGAAATACATCTTTGCAAATCGGGGTTGAAGGCTATGTTGCCGCTCATCGCTTCCCAGTTTCCGTCGAAAGCTATGCCGACAAGTTCTCCTTTGGCGTTTATTGTAGGAGAACCGGAATTTCCTCCCGTGATGTCGAGGTTGGAAATGAAGGCTACGGGAACTGTTCCGTTCTCTGCGTATTGTCCGTAGTCTTTGTTCTCATACAAAAGACGCAATTTGGAAGGTACGGTGAACTCCCATGAAGAGTTGTCCTCCTTTGCCATCACTCCGTCCAAAGTTGTGTAGTAGTTATAGGTTACTCCGTCCATCGGTTTGTAGTCTTTTACTTGTCCGTAGGTGTAACGTATGGTAAGGTTGGCGTTCGGTGCGAAGTGTTTCTTGCTGTCCATTTCCATGACACCTTTCACGAACAAGCGGTTCGCCCTGCTCAATCGTTCTCTTTGCGACTTCACGGAAGACATCTTCTCCACCATGTTATCGATGAACTGATTGGTCAAAATATATGCAGGGTCGTTGGCGATTTGTGTTACATCGAGGTTATCCAACAACTTGTTCACTCTGTCGAGACTTACCATTTGCGAAGTCTTGAACATATCGCTCGCCATTTGTTTGAAGTTGTAACCATTCTTGAAAGCGTTAGCCAAGAAGTCTTTGTCCTGATGCAGTATCGGAACGTTGCGGAAATAAACGTCCAAGCCGGCTGCGAAGAGCTTCTCTTCGGTTATGATGTTGTAATCCTTGAAGGTCTCGGCGTAAATCTCTTTTAATTTGGCTGCAATCTGCTTTGCTTTTTCGCTTTTGCCGTTCTTTGCCAACTCCTCTTCGAGCGGTTTCATCTGTCTTGCGACAGAGAATACTGCTGCCCCTCTGAGGATTGCTTCATTGGTGTAAACTATCAGGTAATCGTACTCGTTGGTTGCTCCGTAGCCTTCCTCCAAGTCTTTCAATACGCTTCCGTACTCGGCTTGTCTTGCAGGATTTTCAGCAACCCACTTTGCAAAACGGTCTTCGAGTGCTTTCTTGCTGCCTTTCACATCGAGGTTCTTCAAACACTTGGTTTGACCTTGGTAGAACTTCCAATAGTTGGAAAGACTCGCAAATTTGGCTGCGTATTGTATGCGGACGCGAGGTTCCTGACGCATATCCTCGTCCATGACATTACGCAAGGCTGTTCTTGCCGTTACGACAGACGGGTTGTAAACGTCTATTGCCTGTTCCACTCCGTAGGAAGTGAGAAATCTGTCGGTTGTTCCGGGAAAGCCCATCACCATGACGAAATCATTGTTCTTCACACCTTTCAAAGAAATCGGCAGGAAGTGTTTCGGTTTCAAAGGAACGTTGTCCTTGGAATACTTCGCAGGCTTTCCGTTACGGTCTGCATATACTCTGAATACGGAGAAGTCGCCGGTATGACGAGGCCACATCCAGTTGTCCGTGTCGGAACCGAATTTACCTATCGAACTCGGTGGAGCACCCACCAAACGTACGTCTTCGTAAACCTCATATATGAAAAGGAAGTACTGATTGCCGTTGAACATGGTTGCAACCTCGGCAGTGTAAGTAGTTCCTTTTTCTGCGTTTTCCTTGATTTTCTTGGAGTTTTTGCGAACTATTTCCAATCTTTCCTGCTCTCCCATGCCGGAATTAACGCCTTGCAAAACCTGTTCGCTGACATCTTCCATTCTGACAAGGAATTTGGCTGTCAAACCCGGGTTCGGCAACTCTTCGTCTTTGGAATAAGCCCAAAAACCATTGCTCAAATAATCATGTTCGACGCTCGAGTGTTGTTGGATTTGCGGATAACCGCAGTGATGGTTGGTGAAAATCAACCCTTGGTCGGAAACGATTTCTCCGGTGCAGCCTCTGCCGAATTGGATTATCGCATCTTTGAGACTGGAATGGTTGATGTCGTAAATCTGCTTGGAGGTAAGTTTAAGCCCCTTCGCTTTCATGTCCTTGTATGTCTGTTTGTCGATGTACATCAACAGCCACATACCCTCGTCCGCCTTCAACAGAGGCGCGAATGCAAACATGCTTGCAATGAATAATAATGTGATTTTCTTCATCTGTTATTGATTTTTATTGTTACTTGATTTCGTTCCGATGAAACGCCTTTTCGCCAAAATGAAACGCCGAAAGAATTTAGCGAAACGCCGTTTGATTTCTCATGAAACGGCGTTTCATGCCTCTCTGTTGTCCGAATAGGAAATTTACTTCTTCGTTGTGGTTCTTTTTCTTGTTGCCGGAGGGGTGGCAATCAGGGCGTTTACCTGTTTCTCGCTTAGTTCGGTCGGATTGTATTCCTTTGGTATTTTGTAGTTCTTGCCGTTATATTTGATGTAAGGACCGTAACGTCCGTCCAAAAGCTCTGCTCCGGAGGCGAAAGTCCTGATGGCGGTTTGTTTCTTTGCCTCTCCGCTGACTATTGCGATGGCTTGTTCCGGCGTTATGTCATCGGGTGCGGTGCCTCTCGGGATACGGAAATTTGCATCGTTGTATTTGATGTACATTCCGAAGCGTCCGTAAGCCAAAGTGATGTCCTTGCCCTCGTAATTTGCCAATACTTTGCCGACAAGGGCGGTTTGTTTGTCTTTCTTTTCGATTACCTCTACGCATTGTTCGATGCCGACTTCCAAAGGGTCGACATCTTTCGGCAGGGTGTAGTTCTTCTCATTGTAATTGAGGTATGCTCCGAAACGACCGGTGTTTGCGATTATTTCTTTCTCCTTGTATGTTCCCACGGTGCGGGGAAGACGGAACAGTTCCAAGGCTTCGTCGAGTGTTATGGTATTTATGGATTGCGTTTTTTTGAGTGAGGCGAAGCGTGGTTTGTCTTCGTCGGAGGTTTCTCCGATTTGAATCATCGCTCCGAAGCGTCCGATTTTTGCATAGACGTTTTTGCCGCTTGCTTTATCCGTGCCGAGCAGTCGTTCGCCTGTCTCTTTCTTGCTTTCTTTGGTTGCTTCGACTTCGTTGTGGAACGGTTTGTAGAATGCCCTCATCATATCCTGCCAACTTTCCTTTCCTTGGGCTATTTGGTCGAATTGTTTTTCCACTTGGGCGGTGAAGTTGTAGTCTATTATGTCTGTAAAATGTTCGACAAGAAAACTGTTTACTATTGTGCCTATATCGGTGGGGTGTAACTTGCCTTTCTCGCTGCCGTAGCTTTCTTTTTCGCTTTTTTCGCTTACTTCGCCTTTGTCGAGCAAAAGAACGATGATTTCTCTTTGCTTGGCAGGATTATCTTGCTTGATGACGTATTCCCGTTTCTGTATTGTGGTTATTGTAGGGGCGTATGTGGAAGGACGACCTATGCCTAGGTCTTCGAGCTTCTTCACGAGAGAGGCCTCGTTATAGCGTGTCGGTGGGGTCGATAGGGTTTCCTGTGCTTTGGAACCGAGGTGTTGAAGAACGTCTCCTTTGCTTACTTTCGGCAAAATAACGTTGGAACTGCTTTCGTCGGTTGCATCGTCGTCCGTGTTGGGTGCATAAACTTTCATGAAGCCGTCGAACAAGATGATTTCACCCGTTGTATTGTATTGTTCGCTGCGATTGGAAACGGAAATCGTTATATTGGTCTTTTCGGTCTTGGCATCTGCCATTTGGGAAGCAAGAGTACGTTTGCGTATCAGGTCGTAGAGTCTTTGAGAAGCGGCATCGGCAGAAATGCTTTCCCTGTCGAGTTGAGTGGGACGAATAGCCTCGTGAGCCTCTTGGGCTCCCTTTATTTTATTGGCAAATTTCCGTGCTTTGTGATACTCGCTGCCATAGACGGAAGTGATGACTTCTTTCGCTTGTTGCAAAGCGAAGTCCGACAAATTCACGGAGTCGGTTCTCATATAGGTGATATATCCCGCTTCATAGAGCTGTTGTGCCACCAACATGGTACGGGATACCGACATTCCGAGCCTTCTGGAGGCTTCTTGTTGAAGTGTCGATGTGGTAAAGGGGGCTGAGGGGGATAGTTTGCCGGGCTTTTTCTCTGTTGCTTCGACGGTGAAAGCCGCATTGCGACAATCGTTCAAGAAATCCTTTGCTTCCTGTTTCGTGTCGAACTTTTTGTTCAGTACGGCGGAGATAATATGGTTGTCTTTGGTGAGGAAATCGGCTTTGACTTTGTATTTGGTTGTTTGTTTGAAGTTCCGGATTTCCGCTTCTTTCTCTACGATAAGTCGAACGGCAACGCTTTGTACCCTTCCTGCGGAAAG
Organism: uncultured Bacteroidota bacterium; assembly: GCA_900545215.1. Taxonomy (GTDB): domain Bacteria; phylum Bacteroidota; class Bacteroidia; order Bacteroidales; family P3; genus Onthomorpha. The sequence goes on along the minus strand of UQXW01000017.1, from coordinate 2,939 downwards.
AGACGGTTTTACTTTCTTCCAAAGCACCGGAGAAATCTCATATCCCACTATTCTGTCCAAAACCCTGCGGGCTTGCTGTGCATTGACGAGGTTGATGTCTATATCCCTCGGGTGAGCCACTGCATTCAAAATGGCAGTCTTGGTAATCTCGTTGAAGACTATTCGTTTCGTTTTGGCGGAATCGAGTTGCAAGGCTTCTTTCAAGTGCCATGCGATGGCTTCTCCCTCGCGGTCTTCATCGGATGCAAGCCACACCATTTCGGCTTGCCTGACATCTTTTTTCAATTCGGAAACGAGCTTCGTCTTATCTTCCGAAACGACATATTTAGGCTCGAAGTCATGCTCTATGTCTATGCTTATTTCCTTTGCAGGTAAGTCTCGAATGTGTCCATAGCTGGATTTGACCATGAAATCGCTGCCTAAGAATTTTTCTATCGTCTTTGCCTTTGCGGGAGATTCGACTATAACCAGATTTTTTGCCATTTGATAAAATTTTTAAGTCGCAAAGGTACGAATAATTCGTTCATGTGCGACAATGGAACGCCGTTTTTCTCTTTTGCGACAAAGTTATACCGCAATCGATGGAAGAGCGGATTTTTCAAGATGCACTCACAAAAACGGCTTTGTCTATGGTACGTTACGGAATTTTGGCTATCTTTGCAAACTCTGCCGAATAGGTTGGCGGAAAGGTCGATTTAATACAATTAAAATGGAAGAACTGAATTTGAAAGATACGTTCAAGTTTATAAAGAGCCACTTCAAGGTATTGGCTGTTACGTTTGTGGTGTCAGGAATTGCGGTTGCCGGCATCAGTTTGCTTATACCTGATTATTATAAAGCACAGGTGTTGCTTATTCCGAGCGATACAAATTCCATATCGAAGGGATTTTTGAGCAATATGGACAATGCGGATCCCATGAACTTCGGTTCGGCAACGGATTGCGAGTATTTGTTGGATATATTGGGCAGTGGTCGGGTTATAGGGGCGGCTTGTTCTAAGTTCAAGCTCGCAGAACATTACGGAATCAAAGCAAGCGGAAAAGAATTGGACGAAAAACTCGGCAGGAAGCTGTACAACAATATAAAAATCAAGCGAACGGAAAATTTGGGAGTTAAACTCACTGTTTGGGATACCGATCCGGAGTATGCGGCAAACATAGCCAATTTCATGGCACGGGAAGTCAGTGCGGTGAGAAACGAAGCCAAAAAAGAAAAATACGATTCCGTTTGTGTTACGATTGAGAAATCTCGGGCGAGAATAACGGATAGCATAAACATGTTGATGGATAGTTTGTCGGAATTGAGTAAAAGATATAATGTTTACTATCCCGACGGAATGGGGGAGAGGTTTTCGCAGGAGTTGGCAAAGCAGGTGGCGGCAGGAAACGGTGCTGCTGTGGCAAGATTGGAGGCAAAGATGTTGAGCCTTGAAGAAGCCGGTGCTAAAATCACCAATTTGAGAGATCAGTTGACCAACAGACGGGAAACGTTGATGCGTTGGACGGAGCATTTGGAGCGTGCCAAGGTTGACAGAGACGCAGAAATTCCGACAGAATTTATAATCGAAAAAGCTGTTCCGTCGTATTTCAAAGATAAACCGAAGCGTTCCATCATCGTTTTGGTATCTGCATTTTCTTGTACTTTATTGGCATTGGTTGTTTTGGTAATCAGAGAAAGGGCAAAAGGGAACAAACTTTGCTAATGAGAGCAACCGAGCATGCGAACAGGGCGTTGAAGTCCTTGAAAACCCCGATTTGTGATTTCCTTGACGGACTTGGCGAGAATACAAAGATGTATTTGTGCGTTGCTTTGTGCTGTGCGGCATTCATTGCAGGCGGCGTTTATTGTCTTGCTTATGAATATTATTGGTATGCGGCAGTTCCGCTTATTCTTGCAGGCTTGTTGTTCATTGTTTCCCGGTTCAAGGATGCCGTTTTCCTCGTTGCGTTGTTTACTCCTTTTGCAATAAACGTGGGAACGGAGGGTTTTACGCTCAGTGTCCCCTCTGAACCTATTCTTATTCTGGTAATGCTTCTGTTCGTTTGGCAGTTGCTTTTTGCAGGAAACTACGACAAGAGAGTCTTTTCCCACCCTGTTTCAGTGGCAATAATAATCAATATTTTGTGGACGCTTATCGGTTGTCCTTTCAGTGAAGATGTTCAGGTATCTTTCAAATACTTTATCTCGCAGTTGTGGTTCATCATACCATGCTTCTTTTTCCTTGTACCTTTGTTCAGGGATACTTCCAAGCAGGGACTGTTTATAGGTTTGTATTGCTTTTCCCTTTGCATCGTTATAGTGATAGCAAGTTTGAATTTTGCATCGACGGGCTTTGATTTCGACTTTGCACACTATGCAATGCAACCTTTCTATAACGACCATACGGCTTACGGTGCCGTGATAGCTTTATTCGTGCCGCCTTTGGCTTATTACCTTTTTTATGGCAGGAAAATGGGTTTCGGAAAATTGCGAATGCTGTTGGTCGCATCGGCTTTCGCAATATTGATAACCGGTTTCGTTTTGTCTTATTCGAGAGCGGCGTGGATAAGTCTGCTTGTGGCGTGCGGCGTGTGGGTTGTTGTGAAGCTCAATCTCAAATTGAAGACATTCGTTTATTGTTCTATTGCAGTCTTGTTGGTAGTGGCGTTGTCATGGAACGGTATCATGGGGCGTTTCGCAAAGAATGAACAGGATTCTTCCGGAAACATGGCAGAGCATATAAGTTCCATAACGAATATTTCCACAGACGCTTCCAATGTTGAAAGATTGAATCGTTGGTCTTGTGCGATGAAGATGTTCAAGGAGCGTCCGGTCATGGGTTGGGGGCCTGGCATGTATGTCTTTTTGTATGCTCCTTATCAGAAGTCCTATGGCATGACGATAATAAGCACCGATGCCGGCACTCTCGGCTCGACACATAGTGAAGAGGCTTTTTTCTT
>UQXW01000016.1 GCA_900545215.1 uncultured Bacteroidota bacterium | reverse complement strand
GCTCTTTTTTTATGTCCAAATCGTTTTACAAACGACTTCAAGTTCTTCTATTACGCCGATGGAGCTTGGCTCACGTTCACGGAATGGGAAAAAGAAAATCGTTCTCTGCCTGCGAGCAAGTGTCGGATGATACATTTACAGTCTTCTACTTTACCAAAATCGAGTTCTATCATACTCCGGAACATTTGCTGAATTTGAAAACCTCGGTGCTTACACTCCAAAAGATCCGGGTCTTTTACAATCTCTGTACCGAGGAAAATTTCATACGCACCGTTTTTCATGGTAGTGGCACTACTGTGCATCTTATTTGAATGCGTTTGCTGAACAGGTCGCTCTCACGACACGGACAACCGGTCTTTGTCATAGAGGGCTTGTTGAAGGTGGCTGTAGATTTATAGCGAAAAACTTGGTGGATGAGGAAAAAGTTTGTACCTTTGCAAACGGACGAAAAGACTTGGAAACAGGTCTTTCGATTACCTTTGTAAAGCGAGTAACAAATAAAACAGTCATGAATATTGTATTGGTCATTCGTTCGGTCATTCCGGTGGTAACATAGGGGGTACGGAGCGTGTAATTTGGTATTTGGGGAAAGAGTTAGTGAGAAAGGGACATTGTGTTACATTTCTTGCAGACAAGGGATCGGCATGTGATTTTGCAAAGATTATCCATATCGATCCGAAACGCAGTCTGACCGAGCAGATACCAGAGGAGGCAGACATTGTTCATTTCAATAACGAAGTACCGAAGGGGGGAAGCAAGCCTTATATCGTTACATATCATGGCAATTTCATTCAGGGAGAGATTGACAAAAATGCGGTGTTCGTTTCCCGTAATCATGCTGCACGCTATGGAAGCAATTCGTATGTGTATAACGGGTTGGATTGGGACGATTACGGAAGTGTCGATTGCGAAAAAATACGTCAAGGGTATCACTTTTTAGGGAAGGCGGCGTGGAGTGTGAAGAATGTGAAAGGTGCCATCCGAGTGGTGAAAGGGTTGCATGGGGAGCATATTCATATTCTTGGCGGTTACAGGTTTAACTTGAAAATGGGCTTCCGCTTCACACTGACGCCCAAGGCGCGTTTCCATGGTATGGTTGGTGGAAAAGAGAAGTTGGATTATCTGAAAGGTTCCAAGGGGTTGGTGTTCCCTGTCAAGTGGGACGAACCTTTCGGGTTGGCGATTACAGAGAGTTTGTATTGTGGATCGCCGGTGTTTGGCACGCCTTACGGTTCATTGCCCGAGTTGGTCATTCCGGAAGTGGGATTTCTTACGAACAAATGCAGTGAAATGATTGAACACTTGCGTCATGCGTATCATTACGATGCCCGCATCTGTCACCAATATGCGTCCGACCTCTTCAATTCGCGGGTCATGGCAGAGACGTATTTGCAAAAATATGAACAGGTTGCCAATGGTAGCCCTTTGAATGATACTGCCCCGAGAGCCTTGAAACCGGATTGTAAACTGCCGTGGTATTAAAAAGGGTTGAGTAGAAGCAATATTGACGCTTTATTGTTTATTCTCCTGCCAATAGTTTTTCATTTCGACCAAGGACATTTCGCTTAATTCCTTGCCGTAGTTTTTTGTACGTCTCCTGATGTCCCGCTAAAAAAAATATGATTTGGGGCTAAGTGCCTGAATTACAAGGCTCTGCGATAAGATACAGGTCGCATAGGTAACGATTTAGAAATGAGCGAAGTACACTGATACACAATATTTTGAATAGCCAAAGAACGCTCACTATTTCACTTGCAAAGATAACCCTTTGCGAGCAGAAGTGAGCGTTTTTTCCTGTTTTTCTTCTTGTCAGTGAAAGAAAAAAGCGATTATAGTCGTTGAGAGCGGTTACGATGAATGAGATGTTGCCACTTCTGTTCGCACCAATCGGGTACGGATAGTCCGTTGATGGTAAGGATTGGCTGACGCTTCTCATTGGTCGTAATGCGTAGCTCCGCATTCTCTTCCGTGAAGTTGCGTTTGTACATACCTGAATATACCGTAGCCATACCACGTACTGCCACCTGCTTTTGGTGCATCTTCACTACGGTATCATCAAAGCCCATCTTTCGGAGCATCAAACGGATATTAAGCAAGAGGTAAAAGCTATGAAAGAATCGCTTGATAAAACTCTGCTCCTCTTCATAAACCTTGATTTCTCGTTGCTGTTCGGAGATCGTTTTGTCTTTTCCCTTGATGGTATCTAGCAAGAGGATCACCTCCTTTCGGATTTCGTTCTTCTCCTTCTCTGTAAGGTAGCGTTGTTGTTCTGCCTCTTTCTCTAATTCCGTAATACGCTGCTCTGCTTTGTCAAGTTCGGAGTTCCCAAAGAGCGAGTAGAGCGTTCCCTTTACTCGGAGTTTCCCTGCCTGTTTTTCCAGCTCCTTGACTTTTTTGATCAGTTCAGCTTCTTCGACTTGTTTCTGTTTCGTCTCTTTGAGCAGTTCCTTGTAATAGTTCATATTGGAGCGATGCTTGGCTTCCGAACCATATACTCCTCTCTCCAATCCGAAAGACTTCATCTGATCGGCATAGGTTGTTTGGTACTCCTCCAGCTTCTTGGGAGTAAGTATGTCATCGGCACAGAGCCGTACCTTGTCTTTCTTTGTCTTGTATTTCCGCTTGCCATTCTCTGCTTCTGCCTTGGCTTTTCGCCTTTCTCCACACACTATCGGTACTACCGTTGCGTGAATATGCGGAGTCTCTTCGTCTGCATGTAGTGTGGCAGCCACTACATTGTCCTTTCCAAAAGTGGCGTAAAGCCATTGCATCGTGCTATCGCACCATTCATCTAAGCGACCTTCGCTTTCAAGTCGGAGCATATCCTCATGCGATCCTGAAAGGATAAAGCGAAGGGCTTTGACTTGGTTCTTTGCTACCTTTCGGTAGATACCGGCTGTGGCGATGCGATGTTCTATCGCTTCGCTACGGTTGGTTACATTTGCAGGGAATTGCAGCAATTCCCGATTAAGGTGTGTGCGAGTGGCATCGACATTACTCGGCACGAATGTTCGCTCAATATGAGCGGTCATTGCCAAGTCGTTGCCACGAGCTTTGTCTATATGTAATACTGCGTAGCCCATAATTTGAATATTGGTTTAAGGGGTATCCAAAGGGGCGAAGTCCCTTGGCTCAGAAGGGCTTTTTCAGCGGTAATGGAGTGGAGCGTGAAGAAAATGCCCTAATGAGCTATGGCATTTCTCGAAATGTCCGCTCCGCCCTGTCCCATACCTCTATTATCCTATCTTGCGTTCTCTGAATGCACAGATGCTTTGTTTCTAAGTCTCTCATCAAGGAAACTTGCAGCTTGGCGAACTGCCATATTTGTCGAAACAAAGCAATCTGTTTGCTCTCTTCTTTCTCTTATCCCTAAGGATCCCCAATTAGTACTTGGTGTTGAATGCTCTCTTTTACCTTATCTGCGAAGTCCTCTTTTGGCGATAGGTTTGATGGAAGATCGAGCAACTTTTGCTCTTTGTTCCATTGTTCTTTGACGATCCACATGATATTCATTGAGGTCTTTATGCCCACGATAGTATTGACTCATATCCTCTACATATATCCCTGTAGATTGCAAAGATTGAAGTGCTTGCCGTCCTGCTTCATCGTTATCAAGGAATGTACGCAAAGAAGTAATATGATGTTCACGGAGATAGGCAATGGCTCGATAAACATTGTTCACAGAGTTCAAAATAATAGAAGGAGTTTTAGCTTTTTCTCCTTTCATCGTGAGATAGGAAAGGAAATCCATAAAGCCCTCAAAGATGCAGTAAGGAGCGTTCTTCGTTTCTTCTGCAATCAGGGATATGTCCTTTGGAGCAATAGTTCCTTTGAAGTTTTTGTCGTCTCGGAGTTCAAATCCTCCTGCACGATTGGCAAAGCCAATGGTAGAGAATTCTCTTCCTCTTACTTCGTAGCGGATATGCCGGAGATAGGGACTTGCTACGGCAAGGTCTATCTTACGTATCTCCTGTACATAGTATTGCAAATGTGGAGGGAGTTCTTTGCTGATACTTAGGATCCGTCTTTTGTTCATCTGCGGTTCCTCTTTGCGAGGTGCAGAGAGAACTTCACGATGAAAGGAAGAGGAATCGAGGAGTGTCGCTTTTCTTTTGGCAAGATGGCTCATTGCTTCGTGCGTGCTGCATCCTTGTAATAGCATCACAAGGTCAATGATACTCCCTCCTTTGCACAAGCCGAAGTCATACCACAGATTGTGTGCGAAGTTTACTTTTAGGCTGGCATTGTGGTCTTCTCGGTAGGGTGCATTGTAAAGGGCATAGCTGCCGTATTGCTTGATAGGCTGTATGCCACGAGTATTCAGGTAATCCGCTATGGAGATACTCTTGATGCGTCGCAGGTTGTAATATTCGTTGTTCATTGCTGTAATTGTTTCTTGATTATTTGAAATGGAATGAATAGCTCAGAGAGCTAATTCTCAGTTGATGGTGTTTTTATCTTCACCCGATAGTCATTTTATCTTCGGCTGACGAAGGATTGTTCTTCAGGTGAAAATTTTCTCGTCTTGGCTTCGGCTGATGATTTTGCCTTTTCAGAGTTTTCCCTTTTCTATCTTACTACCCTTCGACACTCGTATAAGTAATTGACAGTAAAAGAGAAAAGTGTAACACTTCGTTCGGTTTTATCCTTCTACAACTTCTGTCTACACCTTGCTATGTTCATTCTGCTGTAGAAGCGTAGAAAGATGGTAGTAAGCTGTGTCGAAAGATGGATACCTTCTGCAATCTTTTCTCTTTCACTGTATTATCCTTAGTTGTAGTAATGTAGTAAGGAGAATAGGAAAGAAAAGAGCATTACAAAGGAGAGGGATAACAACAAAGTGCTATGGCGGTTGCTCGGGGTGAATCTTGCGGACGGCATAGACATAAACAGGATTACCGTTTACCCTGCGGCACTCCCTTGTATAGCCAGCTTTTCGTAGGGCTTCACCCATCCGTTTGGCAGAGAGCTGCTGTCGGGTATAGCAGGAGAGATAGCCCACTATCTCCGAATTGGTCATATAGAAACGCTTGGTGACTTTCTCTGCTTCCGTGGGAAAAGTGAAATAGCGAAGCAAGAGTTCCATTTCAGCCGTATAGACTTGGAAGGCTTCGTTGTTATGGTGCAGTTCGATAATCTCTTCATCATTGAACCAATAGCGAAATCCACTTTTTAGTAGTGCCTTGGCTTCACTATATACGGCATTCATCGGAATTGCCTTGGCTCGGTCTATATCTATCGCCAACACCTCAAAAGGCAGGAAACGTCTGCTTCCTGTCGGGTCTGTAAGAAAATCATTGCCATTGACCGAAGCCACGAAGCTCGCCAAGTGCGGTCGCTCCTCGATATGTTTCTCGTAAGGCATACGGTACTTCACCTGTGGGCAAGTAATCAGGTTCTTCAGTTCGTTCTCGTCTCGCTTGTTGAGGGCTTTTAGTTGGTCATCAATATTGATGATGAGATTTTGACCGATAAGGCTCAATACATCTTTCTCCTGTGGGTATATCTTTCCTGTATAGCGGTAGTCGGATAAAGCTGGCGGACAGAAGAGGTCAAGGAACGTGGTCTTGAACTTTCCCTGTTCGCCTGTCAGCACAAGGCAGGTATGATTGCGACACTGCTTGTCATCCATTGCATTGGCGACTACTGCCACTAACCACTTAGTGAGATATTCCCTCCATTTCTCGGGATTGGCAACACTTACACAATTGGAAAGAGCGGTTATTGCTTCTTGCTCCACTGCTCTCATTGCTGGCAAACTATGGAAATAGGCTTGTACAGGATTGATCTGTGGTGAAAAGTCGCTTTCTATAATGCTGTATAGGTTCTCGGACGAAGTCTGTACATCGGCATCCTTATTCAAGGCTCGCTTGAGCGTGTTGATACAGTAGCGGTCTATTGCCACATAGTCCTCCGTTCCTCGTGGGCGGTACTCTGCTCGATGCAGTACGGTGTTATATCGAAACTCATATCGCTCCGAAAGGAACTCCTCTATTTGTATGTTCTTTGAGGTGTTGTCATTGTTTTCTTTTTTCATTGCGCGGATTGCTTTCTATTACTTTACTTTGATGTTTAGCACGTTTTTGATTGCTAAAACCAAGTTAGACAGTCTTTTGTAGTGAGCCAATATCTGCGGTGTTTCTGCATTGGAGTACATTGCTTTTCTCTGCTACGGCATAACGAGAAAGCCCCTTATTGCTCCAAAATGGAGGGAAAGGGGTAAAATGGGTGTGCAGATTGCACGGTATAGAAATGTGTGGCTTGCTTTCAATCGCTGGGGTTTGCTCCTTGCGAGAAATACAAACAGGTTTTGGGATAGAGCAAGAGAACTTGATAAGTGAAAAATGAAGGAAATTGGGGGTACGGATTTCCTTTGTTTTCCCGATACTTCCCTGCTTATCCCGAGCCTTAAAAAAGTCGAAAACTCCTGCTTACATTTGCGTCTGAAAGTAATAATAATGCAAATAAAACAACGACGAAAAATGAGATTTACAGCCATTGACACCTCCGCTTGGGAGGAACTGAAAGAGAGCATTGTGGAACTTTCTGACTGCTTCAACAAGCACTTTGCTCCACCTGCCGAATTGCCCGACCTATTGCACAATGGGGATGTGTGCCGAATACTGAACATCAGCAAGCGGACACTGCAACATTACCGAGACACTGCGGTGTTGCCCTTTATCCAAATCGGGCATAAGTGCTATTACAAACGTGAGGACGTGGAAGCTCTCCTTGCAAAGTCTAATCCTCATAAAAACTAAAAGACTATGGAATACGAAACGATTAACAAAGAAACACCCGAGATGAAGCAACTCATCTCGGGCATTAGAATTCTTACGAAGCGTGTGCGAACCACAGCACAAACACACCGCCCTCTATTTGATGGAGAACTCTACCTCACAGGGCGAGAGGTCTGCGAAAGGCTTTTCCTTTCTCCACGCACCTTGCAGGACTATCGAGACAAAGGGATACTCCCCTACACCCAAATCGCTGGCAAGATACTCTATCGCCTCTCCGATCTCAATAGGATACTGAAAGAGAATTATGTCAAGCGAAGTTCGCTATAACATGTGCTATCATAACCTTTGCTTTATTAAGCAAAGCCTTGACTTCTCTACACAACTCAAAACTCCTGGACATCTGTTCCGAGAGTTTTTGTTGTATATCAGGAGCAAGTATTGGGAAACTACTTTATACAATAATGATAGGTGTTTTTCTCATTTTGATATGATTAGTACCACCATACACTCACCTCAAAGTAATAATATCGTATTCATTGTGTTAAAGCTGCCGTTTTCTTTGTTTTGTTCAGTATAAGTTCATACATTTGCACAGATAAATTGACAAACGCACAATCTTATGGCACAGAACATCGAGCATAGTAATCTTGTCAAAGACAAGCCAAAAGAAAGAGGTCGCACTCAAACGTGGTTAGCTAAACAACTTGGTATGAGTTTTAGCATGACCAATGCCTATGTTTGCAACCGCAAACAACCCAATCTCGCCACTATCTTCAAAGTGGCAGACTTGCTCGAGGTATCACCAAAAGACTTAGTTAAGTAAATGGCAAAAAAAGAAGCACAAACCGATTTATGGGTGTACGAGCTACTTAAGTCGGCTCATATTGATTTATGTTATCAAAGCTCAGATATTCCAGAGATAGAGAAAGCATTGAAAACAGCCTCCAAAGCAGAATCAGGAAAAGTAGGTAAACCTGAGTTTGTAGGGGTAGTAAAAGACTTTGTATTGGTCATAGAGAATAAAGCCAATATAGCATATCACGAACAAAGAGATAAAGATAATAATCTCCTCGAAGATATTGCAAGTAAACAAGGGTATGCCGTAAATGGTGCGTTACATTATGGTCGGCATATCATCCAACATACGAATTATAAAAAAGTTATTGCTATAGGTGTTTCTGGAGATGAGAAACGTCATCGCATTACCCCTATATTCGTAGATGATAGTCTTTATCCTAAGGAGTTGGCGGAGGTTGAAACTTTTATCTCTTTCAATGAAGATAATATAGACCGTTACTACCATTGTGAAATTTTACAAGAGTCTAGTGAGGAAGAGAAATCTACTGCTGAAATACTGAGGGATGCCGAAACTCTTCACGAGATGCTTTGGAAAGGAGGCTTGACTAATCAAGAAAAACCTTTAGTGGTATCAGGGATTCTCTTAGCTCTTCGTGAAGAGAGTTTCAAAGGCTTTTCCATCAACGATCTTACAGGAGACTCAGTCAAGTCTGACGGAAAAAAGATATATGATGCTATTGAAGCCAATCTTACCCGTGCTAACGTCTCACCCACGACCAAGCGTGATAAAATATTAGCACAATTCGCTGTTATTAGAGATAATCGTAAGATTAATGACAAAGATCCAAAGAGTAAGAAGACACTCCTGCGAGAATACACAGAGTTCTTACGAGAGAGTATTCATCGATCTATTCTCTATTCTCAATCAGCGGATGATTATTTAGGTATGTTTTATGGGGAGTTCATGGCTTACTCAGGTAAGGATGGACAAAATCTCGGAATTGTCCTTACACCAAGGCATATTACAGAGTTGTTTTGCGACTTGATTGGATTAAATCCCTCAGATAGAGTACTTGACCCTTGCTGTGGAACAGCAGGATTTCTTATTGCGGCTATGCACTCAATGTTACAGCAAACAAGCAATTTAGACCTACAACGCTCCATTCGCAAAGAACAATTGATGGGGATTGAACTACAAGATTATATGTTTACCATTGCTACTACTAATATGATTTTGCGTGGTGATGGCAAGAGCAATTTGCATAACTTCGATTTTCTTTCAGAATCTGCAGGTAAGATTCAAAAAGAAATGCACTGCACAGTTGGGATGATGAATCCGCCCTATTCACAAGGAAGTAAAGATGACCCCGATAAGTATGAAATAGCTTTTACGGAACATTTATTGGACTCTCTAAGCGAGGATGCAAGGGCTATTGTCATTATTCCTCAATCTTCTGTTACAGGTAAGACTAGCACAGAGAAAACCATCAAACGCAATATCCTCAAACATCACACACTTGAAGGAGTGATAACGCTTAATAATAATACCTTCTATGGTGTTGGTACAAATCCTTGTATTGCAATTTTTACGGCAGGAGTACCACATCCCAAGAAGAAAAAATGCAAATTCATCAACTTTGAGGACGATGGCTTTGTTGTTGCTAAGCATGTTGGCTTAGTGGATAATGGTACAGCGAAAGACCGCAAGCAGCACCTCCTCAATGTGTGGCACGGACACACGGGGGCAGAGAGCAAGTTCTGTGTAGAGACTACGATTGAGCCTGATGACGAATGGCTGCATTCGTTCTACTACTTCAATGATGAGATACCCAGCAAAGAAGACTTCCGTAAAACGATGGCAGACTATCTCACGTTCCAGTTCAATATGATTACACATGGAAGAGGTTACCTCTTCGATAATGAAACTAGTAATGAGTAGACAATTACAGCTAACAGATCGAGAATGGCAAGAATTCGTGCTTGGAGAATTATTCGAGATTACTTCAACAAGTAGTAGTATTGATAAAAAACGGTTGACAGGAACTATAGGAGATAATCCTTATATCACACGCAGTGAGAATAATAATGGAATTGATAGCTTCATTGATCACCAGTCTAGCTACAAGATGGACGAGGCAAATGTTATCACAATAGGATTAGATACACAAACAGTTTTCTATCAATCAGCACCTTTTTATACTGGTCAGAACATTCAAATAGTCCGGCACTCTCAATTAAACAAGTACAATGCTCTCTTTGTGATAAGAGCGATAAGAGTACTTGTGCAAAAGTTTAGTTGGGGAAGCTATGGTGCAACTTTAACTCGACTAAGGCGAGGGAAGGTGTTTTTACCGGTCAAAGCAGATGGCACGCCTGACTGGGCTTTTATGGAAGCCTATATGAAGCAAGTTGAGGAGGAGCTATTATCAAGAGTTCGTCCCAAGCTCGAGGAGCAACTACTTGAGCATATCATAAGCCTTGGTGCATTGGAAGACAGAGAATGGAGTGAGTTTGTTCTTACTGATTTCTTCAATCCTATTAAGGGGAATCAAAACAATATGGCTTCCTTAATAGATGGAGAACTTCCACTAATCTCCGCAAAGAAGGGAGATAATGGTGTTAAGGCTTTTGTCTCTCCAAATAAGAAGAGTTTATTTCCTAAGCATTGTATCACGCTTAATCTTGATGGAGATGGCGGTGCAGGTTTAGCTTTTTACCAAGAGTATTCATTTGCATTAGATAGTCATGTCGTAGCATTATATCCGAAGTTCTCATTAGATAAGTTTTGTTTGCTATTTATCGCACGTAGCATATCTGCACAGCGTTCACGTTTCGGGCATGGCAGAGCAATCAATAAATCCAGGCTCAATCACTTCTTGTTGATGCTCCCTATTCAAGCTGATAGCACGCCTGACTGGGAGTTTATGTCTGCCTTTATGAAGAAGGTAGAACAAGATACACTTAGCAAAGCATTGCTCCACTTTAGCCCCAGGAAAAGTGAACAAATGTTAACGGGGGGGGTAAAATGAGACCTTTCTTTATGGAAGATATTTTATGTATTGCTAATGGGGTTAGGCTTACCAAGGCAGATATGACAACAGGTAACCGCCCTTTTGTTGGAGCTTCTGAAGCGTGCAATGGTATTACAGAGTTTATAGACAATACTAATGCTAGTATTAACAAAGAGGTTTTGGGCGTGAATTACAATGGTAGTGTTGGCTTTTCGTTCTATCATCCCTACGAAGCCCTCTTCTCTGATGATGTGAAACGTGTGCGTTGGAAAGACGAGATCGTCAATAACAAATATACGCTCCTTTACCTATCTACTGCCATTGCTCAACAACGAGGTAAGTATGCCTATGGCTACAAATTCAACGCCCAACGTATGAAGCGTCAGATCATCATGCTCCCCTCACAAGCTGACGGCACGCCTGACTATACCTATATGGAGCAAACCATGCGTATAATGGAGTATGATGTACTCAAAACATATCTAAATTCAACAAGTGATGATTAAGAAGTTTGTTAACATCAATAATCTTGGAATTTTCAAAGACTTTGAATGGGATAAAAATGTTCTAGACTCTCAAGGGAAGCCATTAGTTCTGCAAGATATAAACATTCTCTTCGGACGTAATTATTCGGGGAAAACCACACTTTCACGAATAATTCGCGCATTTGAAACTGGGGCTGGACTAGAGAAATATGAGGGTGGAACTTTCAATTTCGAAATGGTTGACAATAGTACTATCAATGAAAGAAACTTTGAGAGCATCCCTTATCCTATACGTGTGTTCAACGAGGATTTTGTTAGAGAAAACCTTCTATTTACCAACGACCCAGAACAAGGAGTAACACCCTTTGCTGTTTTAGGCGGGAATGTAGAAATCGAAAAAGAGATTCAGGAATTTAAGAGAAAACTTGGATCTTCAGAAGAGGGTAGTGAAACAGGTCTGTATAAAGAAAAGATTGAGGCAACTAACACCTATAATACTGCAAATAAAAATTATCAAGATGAGCAGAACAGGTTAGAATTAAGTTTGAAGAACAAGGCTACTTCAGGAGCAAATAGTATTAAGTATCAATCTGAGGTCTATGGAGATCAAAACTATAATATAACAAAACTCAAAAACGACCTGAATTGCGTTACTGAGGAAGACCTTTTGACTGATGATCAAGTTGATGAACTAAAAGCAACATTGAAAGAAGACTTGAAACAGATACCTGATATAAATGCAGCTGAATCCCTTAACTTCGAAGAGATTAATGAAAATGTAAAAAGTATTGTTGAGCAACAAATCTTAGCTTCAGATAAAATAGAGGAGCTTGTTCACAATGCTATGGCCCACAAATGGGTTGAAGAAGGTTGCGAATTGCATAAGGATAGGGAAACTTGTCTTTTCTGCGGAGGGACAATTACAGCTTCCCGATGGGAGACTTTAGAACGGCACTATGATGAAGCAACAAAAGATTTAAAGATAAGGATTGAAAAAGCTATTGCGTGGATAAATGGGAGAATCCAGATACTTGAAGATCTCTACAAGGTTTCACCGAACAATTATTATTTATGTTTCAAGGATGACGTAGAGAGAATAAATAAAGATATGGATGCCGTCCGGAAAGATTGTATCACTACTTTAACCTCTATCCTCCAACAATTAAAAAGCAAACAAGATAGTATTCACACTATTCTCACCTATACAAATCATACCTTTGACTTTACAGCCATAGAGGATATATATCGACGCATCCAGAAACTCAATGAAAGTGCTAGACTGTATGGAAGTAATCTAAGCAAAGTGCAGGCGGATAACAGAACAAAACTCCGCCTGAGTGAAGTTGCTCGCTTTAAAGAAGAGACTAGATATTCTCAAGCAGTAGAATCAATAGCATATAAAGAGCGCACAGCTAATGGACTAAAAGCCCTCAAAGAGCAGAAAGAGTCGCAAATTCGCCAATTGGAATCCGAAATCCAAGCAAAAGAACGCCTCCGCCAAAACGAAGAGGAAGGAGCAAGAAGGGTTAATAGTATTCTTCAGAACTACTTTGGGCATCACTTTATTGAGCTTAGGGCAGTAAAACATCAAAATGGAGAAGGCGTTTATTTCGATGTGTTTAGACAAGATAAGAAAGCCTATAATCTTAGTGAGGGGGAGAGAAATCTTGTTGCCTTCGCCTACTTTGTTGCAAAACTTGATGATATTGAGACCGTCTCAAAAAAGCCTATAATATGGATTGACGACCCAATTTCAAGTTTGGATGCTAATCATGTCTTCTTCATCTTCTCTTTGATAGATCAACAAATTGTCTCCAAACAGGAATGGGTTCAATTATTCATTTCAACTCACAATCTTGACTTCTTACGTTACCTTAAGCGTTTACATACAGATAAACAACGTGCATGGTTTTTGCTTGAACGGCAAAATGAACAGTCTTATTTGCACTGCATGCCCAAATATATGAAAGAACATGTAACCGAGTTCAACTACTTATTTCATCAGATTTACAAATGCAGTCAAGCTACCGAAAACGAAAATCATGAATTGTTTTACAACTTTGGGAATAATGCACGTAAGTTTTTAGAGGCGTATTTATACTATAAGTACCCTGACAACGAGACGAATTGTCTCCATAAGAAGATGAAGCGTTTCTTCTCTAATGAGTATGCAGCTACGACTATTGATAGGATAGATAACGAGCTCTCACATCTTGAAGGGCTAATAGAACGAGGCATGACCATTTCGGATTATGCCGAGATGAAGAAATGTGCTCAATTTATTCTTGATGCCATTAAGGATAAAGACCAAGAACAATACAATGCTTTCTGTGAAAGCATTGGGATAAGAGCAGATGTAAATTGAGGAACTATAATGAATTGGAATTCAATCTCTCGTTCAACACGATACAAGTCTCCAATTCAATAACTCCCATCTAATATTCCCCACTTTTCTCTATCAGCCTATCCATATCTCTTGAAATCTTGCTGTCCGTGATTTGAGCGTAGATTTGCGTGCTGGCAATGGAGGCATGCCCCATCATCTTGGCGATGCTCTCAATTGGCACTCCTGCTTCCAATATCAGAGTACCGAATGAATGGCGACCAACATGAAATGAAAGTGGTTGCCGAATACCACAAGCCAAACCAATCGCCTTGAGATGTGTCCCTATCTGTATTCGGCTGAGTGATGTCTCAAAAATCGGATTGTCTTCTTTCTTGTCTTTTGATGGGAATAGTGAGAGTATCTGCTCTGCGATCGGATGCAGTGGCGTAATGCTCTCTACATAGGTTTTCTTTCTGTACTGACGAATATAGCGTACCCCAGCACTGTTTGTCTCAATATCGCAGTACCGCAATTTGCTCACATCAGCAAAAGCCAAACCTGTGAATACAGAGAAAAGGAATATCCTCCGCACAAACTCCGCTTCCTTGTTTTGAAGGGGCATAGCCAAAATGCGAGCAACATCCATCTTACCCAAACAGCGGATCTTTCGCTCTACTCGCTCATACTTAGCATCCTCAAAAGGATTGTAGCGAATGGTTTGCTGACTAACTGCCCTATACATCAGACGACTTAGCCAAAAGAGAGTTTGTTTTGTTGTCGATAAGGCATAGCCTTTTCGCTTGAGATGGATACGATAATCATCGAAAAACTCCATGGTAAGGGTCGTAATAGGAATATCTTCTTCTCCCTTACTCTCCACAAATAATTCCAGCTGCCTATGATAGCAACGGCAACTTTGGTAGGTGTTTAATGCTCTTGTAGATTGAACTATAGACAATTCCTCTCGGCTAAGAGCAAGTAGCGTGGTTGGATTTGATCCAACTCCTTGAAGATGGTTCTTAAGCAACTCGGCACTCACTGAACCAAATTGCAAGAGCAATGTATTATAGCCCTGCTCAATCTTCTCTCGAAACGATTGCAAGCGTTGATTCAGTTTCTTGTCACTCGTCTCTTGTCGCTTCACGTTCCAATCTTGCGGGGAGATACTTTCTCCTGTGGACATTACCACTTTTGAGCCGTCTATCGTAATACGACAAAGGATAGCCGTAGTGCCATCTGTTTTCAGTTTGCTACGATTGATGTAGAATAGGATATTGAATGTGCTACGCATAATCTCAAAGGCTAAGGGTTAAATCTTCGGTGAAAGAGAGAAAGCGACCAAACCGCAAAGGACAGCTCCGGAGTCGGTCTGTTAAATCTTCGGTGAAAGAGAGAAAGCGACCAAACTCCTCGAATACTTTCGTCGGTGTTACATGAGCATATCGTTCAGTAGTCTCAATCTTGCTATGCCCAAGCATTTTACTCACGGTTTCAATCGGCACTCCATTCTCTAAGGTTATCAAGGTGGCAAAGGTGTGCCTTCCGACATGTGCGGTCAAGGTAATAGATATTCCAGCCTTCAGCTGTAAGGCTTTGAGCAGAAATCGGTAGGTCTCATAAGTGATTGTTGGCAACAATCTATCTCGTTCATCCGAATGATAGGTGTCGAGCAATGCAATAGCTTGAGGAAGAAGTTTTACCCGACAGAGGGTATCAGTCTTCTGTCGTCTAAACTTCAGCCACATTGCTCCTGCATCATCCTGAATAAGATGCTCTCTACTCAGGTTTATCATATCACAGAAGGCTGTTCCTGTGTAGCATGTGAAGAGGAACAGATTGCGAGCAAGAGACAATTCTACCTCGTAATCTTCTAATTGGACATTCAAAATCTTCTCCAAAGAAGACCTATCCAACGCTCTCGGTAGTTTGCTCTCTCCTCGGTCTACTTTGACAAGATCAAAGAGGGGGCGGTCAATAAGCCCTTCACGGAAAGCCAAACGGCATACCTTCTACAGCCAAAGTCATCTTGCGATAGTAACTCTGAGAATGACCATGTCTACCAACACTATATTGATGTAAGCCCTCCAAGAAGTCCTCGGTTAATTGCCCAAAAGTAATGTCGTTTGTGTGGTATCGCTCTTGGATAAAGACTTGTAGATGCTTCTTGATTGCATAGTAGACCGAATGCCAACGTCTCGTAATCTCCACACCGACAAGTTTCTTCTCTTCTCCCACCATTTGGTCGTATCTCTGTAAGAACGTAGTTCGCCCCTGCATTGAGCCTTGAAACTGCTCCTTGATCTCTTTGGCAGAGAACTCAACTCCTCTATCATATAGGGTTTTATATGCTCTCTGTACAGAGAGGAGCAACTGCTCCAACTTCGCATTGGTAGCCACTGCTTCACGACTCTTACCGTTTAGTCGGCTCTCTCGAGTATTCCACAACTTAGGATTACAAGAGAGTTTACTGCTAAACTGAGCCATCGTTCGATGGTAGGTTATTCGCCCCATAATTGGAGCTTGTCCCGATTTATCCAAACCGCTCTTTTTGAGGTAGAGCAACACCTTCATTTGGTCTTTCTGCATACGCTTCTATTTTATGGGCAAAGTTACCCAGTTTTGAAGCGTTTTCAGTTATGCAAAACATTGTGATTCAGTGAATAAACACCGTAATAACAGATGGCGTTATCATTGTGTTTATTGCTTTCTGTTACCTATCGTTGTCTGATTGTATTTGGATAACGATTTGGTAACGCATCTTCTGCACAAATCCACATTTCCTGCACTTTTCCTGCCGAAGCAGTTTACAGCAACAATCCGTGTTTCTCTCATATTCCCAACCACTTACCCTCAATCTACACAAATCCACCTTTCTCTTGCATTTGCCCGAAGAGAAAGGTACGAAAAAACAAGGCAATGAGTATAAGGGTAGGAACGAAGTAAAAGTTTACCCACAAGAAAAAGAATGGGTAGAAGAGCATAAAGATGGTATTACACAACTTGGAGGTCGAAGAATAAAGAGGTACTTCTTGCGAGAGAATAAGGTAGCGATTTATGGGATTTTGAAGTTGAAGCGAACAATAAAACCCTATCAATCGAGGGAAAGTGTTCACTGAGAAATAGGAAAAATGGGGTTAAAAAGGAGGTAAAAACAAGCAAGAAATCTGGTCATACGCTTCACTATTGAATTAAATGAAGAAAGAAGAAAGCAAATTATCCCATACGCAGAACATCTCGCAACGAGGTATAAAGCAGAGGATGTCATGCTTATATTCAACGATTTCACTTACTGAGCCTTAAACCAAAAAATAAGAGGAGAAAATCTCCTCTTTCCGTACCCACCAAATTTTTTTCGCTATAAATGGGCTTAATCCTCACACTCTACAAAAAAGCTCTTCTTTTCGCTTATTCCATATTGCGGCGTGTAAAAACGTTTTGTGGTATTATTTCGATAGGGTTTTGGTCATACCATTGTAAGAAAGCTGTCCATTTTGCTTTGTTTTCTTTTATCCATGTGGCGGCTTGTGCTGTATTGCCATAGCCGAGAAGCCAATAGGTGTAGGCTTCGAAGTGTCCTGCGGAGATTATTTTGCTGTGGTATTCTGATAGGACATTCTCAAAAGCGGTGGCTTCTTGTTCAAAAGCGGAGTGAAAGCGTTTTCTTATTCTGTAAAGAGATGCCAAGTCGCAGTGTCGTTCTCCCTTGCAGGCTTTTTGCATTAGTTCCCGGTAGATTTCGGGATAGAGATTGGGACGTGCGGGAGAGTCGGAATATCTTATTACATCGGTGTCGAAGCCTATACGTGCATCTTCTCCTTTTTTGAAGGATATGTTTGCCTGATATGTTTCGTGAAGTCTCTTACTCATATCTTTCAATCGTTCGGAATCGTTCCTTTCCAAGAGCATGAACAGTTCTCCATACGCCATGCCCCATACCTCTTCGGTGGAATTCAGAAAGAGAAGTGCGGCTCTGTAATAATTGGAAGCGAAGTCCGATTGATGGGATATGCCTTCTTCATACAGAAGAATGGCGTTGCGATAATCGCCTTCGCCGGTTTTCATATTACCGAGTTCGAGGTATAGGCAGCCGGAAGATGGAAATGCGGCAAGGCCTTTGCGATAAGCATCGTATGCTTCGCCTCTTCGTCCTGCCATATCAAGGGAATTGCCGAGGAGTTGAAAGAGTTCGGCTGTGGCATCCGGTCTTTTGATGAGTGTTTCAAGTTTTGCTGCTGCTTGCGTGTAGTCTTTCATGCAGTAAAGACACCATGCCGATTCATAATGCAGGCGGATGTCGTCTGCTCCGTTGTCGATTGCTTGGTGCAACAGTCGGTCTGCTTCTACGTATTCTTTGTTTTCTATCAGTCTGACGGCTTTTGCAAGTGTGCTGTCTGCATTTTCTTTATTTTCCAAGAGTGTTTCATTCTCTCGGAGCAATGCCGCATTCGTTATATGTTGCGTCGGTTGAGTGCGTGTATAGATATAGTGTTCGGAAATAGGGTTTGCAGTAAGCTGTGATAACGGAAGAAATTGTAAGACATTGATTATGGCAATGGAAACTATTGCAAAGTTTATTCGTTTCTTGTTTTTGTTCATGCGTTCGGTAGATTTGTTTTCGGATGCAAAGATAAGAAATTGACTGAATAAAAGAAGCGAAACCGATTTCTCGATTTCGCTTCCAACTTGATTGATTTTGTTTTTAATATGTTATGTTTAAAAGGTTCTCTATCACACTTTTGCCAGACAGTAAGACAACCTTGGTTGTTACTGTTTCTCCTTTGCAGGATATAAAACGGGCTTTCCTCGGAAAGATTGTATGGCGTTGCTGAAAAAGTAAGCCTCCGAAGTGGATATTCGCTAACCCGTAATATTCTTACGTTGGCTTTTCACATGTTTGTGGGCGAAAACGGACAATATCGCTGTATTTTGTCCCATTCTTCTGCATTATACTCGGCATCGAGGGCGCATTTACCGCTATCTCTGAAATAAAGGCTACCGTTATCGGAATAGAATACGGGATTATCTTTATGCACTTCAACAAAAGGAGCAGGTTGAGGACTACTCGCGTAATAATCATAATAGAAATCCGGAGCGATTTTTTTCAGTGTCGAAGGCAGTGAAACGTATTTTACCGTATTCACAATATAATCGTCAATCTCCACAATTCCTTCCGGTATCGTGATTTCACCAATATAAGAGGGGAGAGACTCATAACCTAACGTCTTTATCGATGGAGGCAGGTTGAATTTCTGAAATTCTAAATCCACATAACAGAAACATTCATGGTGGATTTCCGTCAAATTCTCCGACAATTTTATCTTCTTCAAATTATCACAACCACAAAAAGCCAGACAGCCAAGGGTGGTAACCGAATCCGGCATTTCCAATTCCATAATGCAGGTATCTACAAAAGCGTAATTATCGATGCTTTCCAAACCTTCATTCAAGTGTAAGTGAGTCAACATTCCGTAGCCGCAACAAGCTCCCGCTCCTATATGCTTTATATTTTCCGGAACAACGAGCTTGGAAACGGGCAAAGGGTGTATCAATATCGTCTCATCTTTGGAGAAAATCCAGTCGTTTTTGACCACAAACTCGCTTAATCCGTAAGTGATATGGTTCAAGTATATCTTGTAAAACTCCGGAATAATCGACATGTCTATTTCTATTTTTATTTCCACATCATCAACAAACGAAATTTCGTCCCCTTCAACTATCTTATCGATTATCGAAAAATCATTGAGAACGATTTCCCTATAATCGCTGTATTCAAACGCTTTTGCGAAGTCCTTTGCCTGTTTGAAGGATGCAGTTCCGCTGATAATAATCTTATCGACCTTTGAATTTGCCATTCTCCAATCTGAGAAATCCGTGTTGCTGATGATAAACGTTGCTTCTTTCATGTCTTCGTTGTTATAGCCTGTGCAAAGGTAAAGATTTTTCTTGGTAAACGGTGATTTATTGCAGCGGAACGATGTTATGTTTTCCTATGTCTTAATCTTCTAAATTTCAATGTTCCTATTTCATGTAGGGGAAAGGCTGTTTGATAAGCGAGATTTCGACTTTCGGAAAGTGGAATTTCAAGCAGTGGTTCGGCATGGTACGTTTTTTTTGAGTAACTTCGCAACCTTAAATACAGCATCGAATGTCAATCATAGTGAAAAACCTTACGAAGGTATATGGAAAGCAGAAGGCGTTGAATGATGTGAGCCTTTCGATTGAAGATGGTGAGATTGTGGGGTTGTTGGGACCGAACGGTGCCGGCAAATCCACGATGATGAAAATCCTTACGTGCTTCATTCCCCCTACTTCGGGCGATGTGAAGGTCTGCGGTTACGATATTTTCGACAATCCCATGGAGGTAAGACGGTCGATAGGCTATTTGCCGGAACAAAACCCTCTTTATTATGATATGTATGTGAGAGAGTTTTTGTTGTTTGTGGCAGGTATCCACCGCATTGAAAAGAAATTGCGACGCGAGAGAGTAGAGGAGATTATAGAATTGACGGGATTGAGCAAGGAGGTGAACAAAAAGATAGCGGCTTTGAGTAAGGGTTACAAGCAAAGGGTAGGTATCGCTCAGGCGTTGATACACGATCCCGAGGTTTTGATACTCGATGAACCCACAACGGGTCTCGACCCGAATCAACTTGTGGAAATCAGAAATCTCATAAAGCAGGTCGGCAAGACAAAGACTGTTCTTTTATCCACTCACATAATGCAGGAGGTCGAGGCGGTATGTTCACGTGTCGTGATAATAAACAACGGGCGCCTTGTGGCAGACGATGAGACGAAACACCTTGCAGAAGGTGGCAGTTTGGAGAAAAAGTTCCGTGAAATAACGGCAAACATCTGATGTATGGGCGTTACGGATTATTGCTTTGCATATATCTTTCCCTGTTATCGACATTAGCGTTTTCACAGGTGAAGGAGGTGGAGCGTTATCCGTTCATAAACTATGATGCAAATAAGATAGAATATTACGGAACCTCGAAAAAAGACTTCATTGGTTTTTATCGCAAATTTGCCGGACTGATAAAAACAGGTAGAAGGCAGGTTCGGATACTTCATATAGGAGATTCGCATTTGCAAGCCGACTTTTTCAGTGGCAAAATCAGGGCAGACTTTCAGACTTTCATGCCCGGCTTGCAAGGAACGAGGGGAATGGTAAGCCCCTACAAGAAAGGGTGTCCGGATAGTTACAAGATAACGTACGGTTCGCAATGGAAGCATCACTCCATCTTAGCTTCCGCTTCTCATCAAAGCATATTTGCCAATACAATCTACACAACAGACAGCTTTGCTGAAATTCAGGTAAATGTAAACTTCCGCAACCCTGTCAAATACGACTTTAACCGTTTCCGAATCTATCATTCGCCTTTGGCAGAGGGTGAAGAAATAGTTGCAGACTGCAACAGCATTACGTATAACAAAAAATACATTCCTGAGTCCGGTTACACGCTGTTCTCCCTTGACGGTTACACGGACAGGGTAACGATAAGAGTGAACAAAAAGCGGGAAGACACGTTGTATGTTTATGGATTTTATTTCGATAATGGAGATGCAGGAGTGGTTTATAACGCAGTAGGTGTCAATTCCGCAACGGCGTTGCACTATCTCGGTATAGACAGAGATGGAATTTTGAAAACGCTCGGTTTGGATTTGGTGATAATCAGCCTCGGAACCAATGATTGTTACGAACAAAGTGGTTTGGCAACATTTCAAAGCAACCTTACCCGATTGATTGAACGAATAAGGAAAGAACTTCCCTCGATACCTATACTGTTGACAACGCCTTCCGATTGTTGGTACAAAAGGAAAAGAATAAATGAAAGAATGCAGGAAGCTGAAAGGATAATCATGGAAACAGCACGACAAACCGGCTGCGGCGTTTGGGATTGGTACACAATTATGGGAGCGAAAACTTCTTCCGCAAAGTGGGAACGAAATGGATTGATGCAGAAAGATAGAGTGCATTTGACACTCAAAGGGTATTATTTACAAGGAGATATGCTATATAACGCACTTTGGGCGGAAATAGAGGACGAAATATTCACCCCATAAAATCCAACAGTTACAAAGAAATGTTGTAATTTTGCACTGTTACAAAGAAAGCAAAACAATTAAAAACACAATATTATGGTAAAAGTAGCAATCAATGGATTCGGTCGTATAGGCAGAGTCTCATTTAGGAACATACAAAGAAAAACCAACGTTGAAGTCGTAGCGATAAACGACTTGACAGACGCAGCAACGCTTGCTCACTTGTTGAAATACGACTCCGTACACGGCAGATTCGACGGGGAAGTGAAAGCAGAGGGCGAATACCTTGTCGTGAACGGTAAAAAAATCAGAGTTTACTCCGAAAAAGACCCAGAACAGTTGCCTTGGGGTGAATTGGGAATAGACATAGTGATTGAATCCACCGGACACTTCAAGACAAAGGCTTTGATGACAAAACACATCAAGGCAGGAGCAAAGAAAGTTATCTTGACAGTGCCTGCAGACAAAGCGGAAGACGTCGATGCAACTGTTGTACTAGGCGTGAACGACAATATATTGACAAAAGACATGACTTGCGTATCCAATGCTTCTTGTACGACAAACTGTCTTGCCCCTATCGCAAAAGTTCTCAACGATAAGTTCGGTATCAAACGCGGTTTGATGAACACGGTTCACTCTTATACCAACGACCAACACATATTGGATTTGCCGCACAAGGATTTGAGAAGAGCGAGAGCTGCGGCTTGTTCCATAATCCCTACTTCCACAGGTGCCGCAAAGGCAGTTGGTTTGGTAATCCCTGACTTGGCAGGAAAACTTCACGGATTGTCGATGAGAGTTCCTACTCCCGATGGTTCCGTTGTCGATTTGACTGTAGAGTTGAACAGAAACGTAACCGTTGAGGAAGTGAATGCTGCAATGAAAGAAGCGGCAGAGGGTTCAATGAAGGGCATATTGGAGTACGTTGAAGACCCTATCGTAAGTTGCGATATTGTCGGCAACACTCACTCTTCCATTTTCGACTCCAAATTGACAATGGTAATGGACGGAAACTTCGTAAAAGTCGTTTCTTGGTACGATAACGAAAACGGATACTCCAACAGAGTATGCGATTTGGCAGAAAGATTGGCAAAACTTATCTAATCGCCGAACTCGAAAGAGTTATAATAAAACCGATATGTCGAATGAAAACGGCATATCGGTTTTTCTTTTTCTTCTAAGTTGCGAATGCAGACTTGGAAAGGTCTTCTCAAAGGTTGTTCAGCCACTTCATCGTATCCACTCCGTCTGCAAATTCATCTATGTCCGGTCGTTGTCCTTTACCGAAGCGGGTTGTGTTTGTCAGAGGCAGATTGCTCACCGTTATTTGCAGGTTTTCCTTATTTGAATCGATGAATGCTTTCACTTCGGACAAGTCTTCATAATATTGATAGTTCACTACGCTTACTCCCGTTGCCGTTTCCTTATTTTCAATCAGCAGAAGATTATTCAAATCGACGAAAGGACGGTTGTTCATTATGAATATCGCACGATGGTAATCTATGTTATTCCTGTATTTGTTTAAGTCGAGCAGACCATTGAACGCCTTGCATTCCGTTCTCAATGCCTCGAAATCATAACCTCTCGGAACAAATAATTTGCTCACGCTTCTGCACCCCAATCCTGCATAAAGCAACATGTCCTCAGCCAATCCTGCCAAATCTTCCTTGCTTTCATTGCCCGAAAGTACTGCCACGGAATGACGGTTGTGGCGAATGATGTGCGGATATTTGCCGAAGTAACTCTCAAAGTGCAATGCACTGTTGTTGCTGCCTGTTGCAATGACGGCATCAAAGTCTGCAATTATGCTTTTCTCGAAAACGATCTCGTCTTTGAAGAATTTGCCGAACAGAAACGGCAAAAGAACTTCGTCTTTTGAAGACAACTTGCATACAGCCTTGTTTCCGCTCAACAGCACGCACATAATATCATGGAAGCCCACCGCAGGAATATTTCCTGCCGCAATCACGGCTATTCTTTTCGGCATTTCCGCAAAAGCGTATCCTGCAATGAAATTCACCAATATGTCTTTACGTAACCAAGAGGCAATGCCCAAAAGAGCCGAACGAACGAATTGTTCGCAGAACCACCCGTTGCGAGCAAAGGCATGCCTTATCACCTCCTCGAATTCACTCTTTTCCAAGTCCTCTTCAATCCATTTGCCCATCAGGCAAAAGCGGTTGACAATCTCTTCTCTGCTTATCATCATTTTTCAATTCTATTTCAAACCGATTGACGGCAATATCATGTAATTCAATCCGCAAATTATCTCTCTGTACTGCATATCACCGGTTACACAAAGTTGTTTCCAAACTTGCGAATATCGTATCTGTAACATGCCATCTTGCAAGGCTTTGGCGAAACGCTGTTTCGCTCGAATGAAACGGCGAAAGAATTTTTTCAAACGTCGCTTCATTCGGGTCGAACGGCGTTTTGTTTAATGCCTGCCGGGGTATATGCCTCCGCAACGAAATCTTTCCGACCAGTATTTCTCGTTGAATTGGCTTATAGTTACTCCTTTTGAGGAGGAAGCGTGTATAAACCTTTGGGAATCCAAGAATATTCCTACGTGGTTTGTTTGTCCTCCTGCCTTATTGTTGAAGAATACCAAATCTCCCTCTTTAAGATTGCTCAAAGACTTTGTCGTTCTGCATGCTTTCTCCATATCTTGCGAGCGTCTCGGAAGTTTTATTCCGTAAACGTCCTTATATACGTTGGAAACAAAACCGGAACAATCCACACCCTGCTTTGTTTCGCCTCCGGCTCTGTATGGAGTACCCAACCAGCCTTTGCAATAGTTCATCAACTTGCCTTGGTTGGGTTTGTTTGCGGGTTTGCGGGTTTGGGTATGGGGTTTGGTCGGTCTTTTATTGTGATTTCTCTCTATCTTATCCGCCAAACTTCCGCGGCTTCCGCTTTTCGATACGCTGCAACTTGCAACCAACAGTGCAATAAGTACAATCATCAATGGTCTTACGTACTTCGATTTCATCATTTGTCCAATATCTTTATACACTTTGTCAAACTCTCTTCCCAATATGGGATTTCAATATTCAGGAACTGTTTTATGTCTGCTTTATCTAGCACACTGAACGACGGTCTTGCCGCAGCGGTGGGGTATTCCGCACTTCTGATGGGACGAACCATGCAATCCACGCCGGATAAAGCCATTATTTTCTTTGCAAAGTCGTACCACGAACAAACCCCTTCATTGCTGAAATGAAGAATGCGGCGGTTGAAATTCTTTTCGAGGCAAAGCAATACCGCTCTTGCCAAGTCTTCCGCATAGCAAGGCGTTCCCACTTGGTCGAAAACCACATTCAGAGCCTCTCTTTCATTGCCGAGTTTCCGCATTGTCTTGACGAAATTATTTCCGAACTCGGAATAAAGCCATGAGGTACGAATAACAAGACTTCTGTTGCAATATGTCAGTGCCGCTTCTTCGCCTTGTGCTTTCGTCATGCCGTAAACGGACAAGGGGCTGGTCTTATCGGTCGGCAAATAAGGTATGGATTGACTTCCGTCGAAGACAAAATCAGTCGAAATAAAAATAAGTTTCGCCGAAAACTCCTCGCACAGGCATGCAATGGTCTTTGTTGCTTCCGTGTTGATTGTCCGACATAACTCTTCCTCGCTTTCCGCCTTGTCCACAGCAGTATAGGCTGCGAAATGCAAGACGGCGTAAAACCTTTCCGCCTCAAAACTGTTTCTTAAAGCATTCTCATTCGTTATATCGAGGTTATGCCTATCGGTAAACGTAAATTCATAACAAGGAAATCCCTCGGATAATTTCCGCAAAGACAATCCCAACTGCCCGTTGCAGCCGGTTACAAGTATTTTCTTTCTTGACATGTTTCAAATTTGTTCGACAAAGGTAAGGAAATCCCTCAATATATTTGTACCTTTGCCAATCGACCAAATAGAAAAACAGATGCAAAGACGTAAAACCCTCTCCTTGGCAGCGAAAATATTCGTCTGCTGCCTTATTCTGATACAACTCTTTCCTCCGATATTCGTTCTGGACAGTACATCTTTGCGGCATTTTCTCATTGCACTTTTCGATATATCCGCACTCGGTTTTCTGATAAATTATACCTTGAAATATAAAATCAATCCGATTAAACGGCAGATATTTTCGAGCCGTTTGATGATTGTCTGGTTGGCATTATCGGCGTTTATGGGGATAAGCATATTTTGGACGATAAATCCGGTGGAAGGACTGGCGGTTTGGAACAGGTGGATAGTCGTCGTGCTGGCTGCAATCCTCGCTTGCACGTTCATGCTTTCGGAGAACAAAACATTCAAAAGCCTTGTCATCTGCACAATCGTAATAGTTACCATAAACATTCTTTCATGTATTGTGTGCTATTATGTTTTCGATGTACATATATCGCAACGCAATAATTTGAAACTTAACGGCTTTTACGGCAATAAGAACATCTTTGCCGTTGCTTTGCTGTTCAAGTTGCCTTTTCTTTACTATGCTTTCTTGCGATACAAAGGTTTTGTCAGGTGGTACGCCTTTGCACTGATTTTCTTCACCGCTTTCTGCCTTGTAATCTTAAGCACACGTTCATGCTTCATAGGTTTGGGTATGCAACTCGCCGTATTGGCTGTGTACGGACTTTATTCCTTTGCGGTGAAACACAAATCCGGAAAAGAACTGTTGCGTTTCGGATTACCGATTGTTCTTGCCGTTGCAGGTTTCTTTGCCGGCAATTCGTTCATAGAATACAATTACAATCACTATGCAAAGAAGAATGTCAGGAACAACTATACGGTGGAAGCACGTTTCAGCTCCATTGCAGAGGGTAACAGCAAAGGGCGGTTGTTGATATGGAAGAACACTGCGGAAATAATAAAGCAAAAGCCGTTAAGCGGTTACGGCGTGGGAAATCACAAACTTGCCATAATGAAGGTGGAATGTGCGAAGAAGCATGACTATATCGTTTCCGACCATGCACACAACGATTTCCTTGAAATGTTTTCCGAATTGGGCGTTTTCGGCTTGCTGTTGTATATTCTTACGTATCTGACGGCTGCAATCATGACTTTGAAACAGATGTTCAACTCCCGCTCCAACGAAATATACAGATTGAGAGCCATGGTGGGCGGAGGACTTATTCTTACGTATATGAACGATGCCATGTTCAACTTCCCGTTGGAGAGAGCGGACTGTCAGATATATCTTGCAATAGGCGTGGCAATTCTTATAAGCAATCATATCAAGAGTTGCCACATGCAGACAAGCGAAATAAAGAAACCTGTATTTCTATTCCTTATTGTTTTGGTTGTACCCGTGTTTCTCTTGGAAACAACGCATTGTTACAGTTCCATAATGCAGAAGCAACGAATTTTACAACACAACGGCAATAAGAATATCACGCTTTCCGCCAAGCAATGGGACAGACGTACTCCCAAATTCCCGAATATAGATGAGAGTACGCACCCTCGGGCTGTCAATATGGCAGAAAGATATGCAAATGAGAAGAGATATCGTGAAGCAATAGACCTTTTGCTTGCGGATAAGTCCAATCCGTACTATTCTCTCAGGGAATGCCGCCTCGCTTCGTATTACAACAGAATGGAGAAAGCCGACAGTGCTGCATATTGGGCAGAGAAGTGCATTGCGATGAAGCCTCTGTGTTATTCACCCGTAAGAGTGTTGGTCGCCGTTGCCGGAAAGAAACAAAACTCCGAAGAACAACTGAAATTGATAGACGATTATATTGCAAGGTATAAGGCAGAACCGTTGGCATGGGAGGATAAAATCACAATACAAATGCGTCTGAAAAAGTACGATGAGGCACTTGAAACTTGCGACAAAGCACTCGAAATTTTGAAGCGAAATCGCAAAATTTCATCTCTCAGAGACCAAATCGTCAACGCAAAGAACCGAAAAATCGAATAAATAGATGAAAAATTTATCCTTGTCAGTCAAGTAGTTAACCTTTTTATCAACAAGTTTTCGACGAAAAGAGAACACTTTCTGATGAAATGTCGTATATTTGCACCGTTAAAACAAAAGAATTATCAACTAATCAATTAAACATTTACAGAGATGAAAAAGGTATTGTTTGTATTGGCAGTAGCAGGATTCTTCGCAGCATGCGGTGGAAAGACTGAAACAGCAACTGAGACAGCAACTGAAACTCCAGAACAAGAAGTTGCAGTTGAAACAGCAACCGAAACAGCAGTAGAAACTCCTGCTATGTAATTTTGCTTCGGCAAAAGCCGGTTGAAAAACAAATGAAACAGCAGTCCCAATGAAGAGACTGCTTTTTTTATGCCTTTTTATGCCGTGCCATATACCGATTCAACCCTTTTATCGTTTGATTTATTCAATGCAGGCAAAGAAATCGTCTGTGGTATCATTGTTTGAATTTTCGATTGCGAGATGAACATGAATTTTCGTACAGAGGTAGTGCCATCGAAAGCCTCTGTCAATATTTCCCATAAAGACAAGGTGCTGTTCATCGGCTCTTGCTTCACCGAAAATATCGGCAACAAATTCAAGACTTCGGGTTTTGAGACCGATATCAATCCGTTCGGTATAATGTATAATCCTTTATCCATCTGCGAATGCCTGCAAAGGGTTGCCGCAAACGAAGCTTTCCATTCGGAGGAACTTGTAAAGATAGGAGAATATTGGAAGTCATATTCTCATCATGGCGATTTCCGTTCCACGGACAGGCAACAATGTCTGCAAATGATAAATTCCCGTCTGCTCTCTTCCCATGAATTTTTGAGGCAGGCTCGTTTTGTCATTCTGACTCTCGGAACGGCGTGGATATACAGACTGAAAGCCGATGGCAGAGTGCTTGCGAATTGTCATAAACTCGATTCCAAACTTATCGAACGCTCTCTGTGCAGTGTCGAAACGGTGTTGCAGTCTCTTCGTTCCGCATTCGATGTCTGCAAAAAAGTAAATCCGAATTTGCAAGTCATCATTACAATAAGCCCCATCCGTCATTGGAAAGAAGGATTCAGGGATAATACGTTGAGTAAATCCGTATTGCAAATCGCAGTCGATGCCTTTTGTCGTGAGACTTCTTCTATTTATTTTCCTTCCTACGAAATCATGATGGACGATTTACGGGATTACAGGTTTTATGCCACCGATATGCTTCACCCTGACGAACTTGCCGTGGATTATATATGGGAAAAATTCCGTCGAACGTTCTTTTCGGAAAGTTGCATTCGTCTTTGCGAAGACTTCAATCGCCTGAATGCAATGTTGAATCACCGTCCTTTCAATCCGGAAAGTGCTGAATACAAAAAACATTTGGAGAAAGCCGAAAAACTGAAAAACGAATTACATGAACGCATCGAACAACTGTAAATACATCATGGAGGTTTGTGTCGATAATGCAGCCTCCTGCCATGAATCTGTAAAAGGAAAAGCAGACAGAATAGAACTTTGTGCCTCCCTTGAACTCGGCGGCATAACCCCGTCGGCGGCAATGATACGTTATGCGAAGGAACATATTTTCATTCCTGCGGCTGTGATGATTCGTCCTCGGGAAGGAGACTTCCTATATAGCGATGAGGAGTTCGAAATCATGAAAAACGACATAGATTACTGCCGTCAAATCGGAGTGTCCGGTGTTGTGTTCGGACTGCTGACCGCCGAAGGAAAAGTGGATAAGGAAAGGACGAAACAACTCGTGGACAGGGCAGGTGAAATGGAAGTATGCTTTCACAGAGCGATGGACATGACGCAGGACATTTTCATTGCAATGGAAGACATCATAGAGTGCGGTTGCACAAGAGTTCTTACCTCCGGCGGAGCCGGCAAAGCCACGGAGGGAATAGAGAACATAAAGAGGTTGCAAGACGAATATGGCGAACGAATGGATATAATGGTGGGCAGCGGCATAAGTTCCGACAATGCAGAACTATTCAAAAGAATAGGGATACGCAGTTTCCACCTTTCCGGCAAGGCGAGAACAGATAGCCGAATGCAATATCGTAAGACCGATATATCGATGGGTGGCGATGAAACGGCAAAAGAATATACCATAAATCAAACAGACCATCGCAAACTTCTCTCTCTCCGCAATATCTTAGGCTGAACTCATCGAAAATTCTCTCTTCACGAGCCTCTCTCAGCAACCCACTGTTACCAAACGCCGTTTGGGCGAAATAAAACGGCGGAAGAAAAAATTATTACGCCGATTCGTCATTTGTGAATCGGCGTTTTGTCTCTCGGGGTGTGGTAAAAAGAGAAATCCCTGCGGTTTACGCAGAGATTTCTCGATAGTAATATGCTATGAATCGGTGTTATTTTCTGATTACAAGCTTTTTCGTTGTCAGTGTTTGACCGTCCGAGATTATGGAATAGAAATATACTCCGTTTGAAAGGTCGGAAGAACTTATGTTCAACTTGGTTTGCACACCGCTTTTAAGGCTGTATGTTTTCAAAGTCTTGCCAACCATGTTACGAATGACCATTTGCGGGTTCGTATATTTTGACGGAATATAGTAGCTCACAGCCGCAGTGTTCGCCATCGGGTTAGGATATACGTCGATGCCGAGAGGCTGGTTCTTGCTTTGCGTCGGCAAGGACATATATGGGTTATGATACTTCACGAAGAAAGAAATCATTGTTACGGTGTCCTCTCCGTTTTTCTGTTGCAGCGATACCTTTATCAATGCAGGGTTATCGCTTGCAGGCGTATAGGCTATGTCGAAATTCGTGAACTCTTCGCCCGGAGCCAAAGGCACGAAAGGCGAAACGGAGTCTATCGTGCATTCTCCAAAGCACATGAGGATTTCATCGTCTTCGTTGGTTTGTATTTTAGAATAATGAGAACGTGCTTCAATAGGGGAGGCGGTCATGTTGGTAAGGTAAAAATAGCTCTTGACCTCTTCTCCCGCTGTCGTCTCCACCTTGACGGTATCCCCATTCGTAAGTTCTTCGTCCTCGAAGGTTACTTTTATTGTTTGAGCGTTAAGACCGATTATCGGCAAGAACGCCAACAGAATAGTGTAAATGTTTTTCATCATGCTTTATCTTTTTATTCGTACTACGTTACTTTATTTCAATCTCGTTTGTTTGCATCACCTTCCCATCGGAGGCCTTTGCAACCATTACGACAACGCTGCAATGCTCTTGGTTTAATCCATTCGTTTCAAGGAGATAGGATTTTTCTATTTTTTCTCCTTGTTTCATTGTATTTGTCGTCAGAGGCAGTCCGACAAGCGGATTATTTCGCAAGACATGTTGGAACAAATAACCTTCCAACAGTGTTCCGTTGTCGTTTTGTTTGCCTTCTATATCGCTCTCCGTGATATACAGTGTGATTATCAGGTTGTCGGAGATGTCCTCTACGGCTTCCGCTCGTACGGAAACGACTGTTCTGCCTTCGATTTGCTTTGTTCCGAGGGAGAGGTTCAGAAGATGAGGTGTGGAGGCAAAGTATTCTGCGACTTTATTCGCCCAGTCTCCTCTTCCGGACGGTATTACATCGCGATTAATCACCAATGTAGGCCAATTCGTGATATTAAAACGTCCTCCCAGATCGTTTCCATATTCCGTACGCAAGTCAAGATTATCATTTTTGTTCGATGGCTTGGCAAAAGCTCCCTGATGAATTGCCGCAATCACGATTTTATCACCGTAAGTCTGCTTCAAAGATTTCAATATCTCTGTTCCTTCAGGACAATTCGGACAATTCCAACCTGTGAAATCTTCCAACAACAGGACTTGCTCATTTTGTATTTTGCTTATAGGGGCTTTATCCGTCGTCTCCCCACGTAAGGGGGTCAGTCTCTCTTCTTCTGTGAAATCATCACAGGATTGCAAAAGAACAGGTAAGCTCACTAATAAGAATAATATATGTTTTATTTTCTGTGCTTTCATGATTAAAAACTGCTGCTTATCGTTACAAACAAACCATTTGAGGCAGGCACTTCTCTGCATACGCCTCCTATACACATAATACCGCTGCGTTGTTTACCATAACTCAATGCCACTCGTGTGGTTTTGTAGGTTGAACCGAGAGATACGTTGTAATAATGAACTTTTTCTTCGTTCTCATTGCCGTAATTCCATTGATCGGAGAGTGCGAAGAACCATCTGCCGGCGAAATTGTACTCTGCGGTCAGTTGCAACCAATCTCCTTTTGCCCACTCTCCGTAATTCTGCTCGCAAAGCAGCCATTGGATTTCTCCTCTCAAAGAATGGTTGCGATTTATTTTGTATGTACCATCGGCAACGAATATATTGGCATAGATGTTTTCGTCTTCGGGGTGACCGAACGCAACAGGGTTGAAACTTTGATAGGAATACATGAGGTTCAACTTGAGATCCCGACTCAATTTTTTGTTGATTTCGAAGTTTATCTCTTCAAAGTACAAATCGTCTCCGAGTTCGAAGAAAGATGAAGTGTAGCCCTCAGTTCCGCTTTGGTTCAAATCATAATTTTCAATCGGTTTCTGCTTTATGGAATGAATGCGCGAGTAGTTAAACTTCAAATTAGTACCGTATTTTCCGCCCAAAAGAGTATTCTTTTTTACCTTATACATCACATCGAATTGCAATCCCATTTCTCCGTTCACCTGTGTGGCGTACGGATACATTGCCATGAGTGAATAGGAATGCTGGCGTGTTATGGCAGGAAGGTAGTTTATGTTCAGCATATTGCCGACTTCCGCTCTTTTGGACTTGAAACTCATGTTGTCTATGCGTTTCGCTTCCAAGGAAACGGCAAATCCTTTTACGGAATAGGCGGTTTTGAGTAATAATGCTTCGCCTTTACGGTAAATATAGTTGTTTACGGCGTTAGGGTCTTGCCCTTTGCGTGCGTATTCGGCAGAGAGGGAGAATGCTTTATGGGAAAGGTCGAAACGGAATGCAGTTGCACCGATGTTTTCGGGTATTTCCATTCTATACAATGTGTCTCCCATGTTGATGAACTTGGCTTCCGATTTCTCATAAACGGAAACGAAACTTCCGCCTATGTTAAGGCGTGTAGGTTTTTCTCTCAATGCAGGGAATAATTCGTTCAAACTGATTTCTGCATCGAAGCCTCTGACCAATCCGTTATCGGTTTTCCAAATGTCTTCCCAATAATAGCGTTGCTTACCGATAATTCCTTTGATGGTTAAGCCGGAAAGAGGCTTGGCAACTATCCTTAAACCGTCCATAGCGTTGTCCAATCCGAGGTTTCGCTCCTCGTATGCACGGAAAACCAAGCCGTTGCCGAATTGTTCGTAGTAATTGCCGACTGTTACTTCCAAATAATCTTTCTTATAGGAAGCCCAACGATATGGAATGCCGGCTCCTTTGTATTGATTGTCGAATCCGAGTATCGGATTCAAATAAGATTCGAATCGAAAGCCTGCGGAGAAGTCCCCTGCATTGTAATTGATGTTTGCAAAGGCATTGCTCAGAAATTTTTCCCTGACTTTCTCGGAACCGATGACCGAATCTTCTTTCGACATCTGCATATCGACTTGGAAATTGCCGCTGACCTTACCTCCCAATATGCCTTGTGCCTGTGTGTATATTGAAAAGCAAATAAGCAATGGCAATAGTACTGTTCTTTTCATAAGAAACGGTTTGTCAGTTCTTCAATGCCTTTTGTATTTCCTCTATAAGGTGTTGTTCATCGCCGGGAGTGAAACCGACATGTTGCCATGTTATTTCTCCTTTGCCGTTGACGACAAAACTATGAGGCGGATTATTTACTCCCAATGCCCGTTTGAACTCACTGTTTAAGTCAAGCACGACTTCAAACTCCCATTCCGAACTGTTGGTAAGAGGCAAAACCTTAGAACTTGTTCTGCTATCGTCAATCGAAACGGCGTATATTTTCATTCCTGTTTCGCTTTGCCATTGCTCATAGTTCTCTGCAATGGTGTTAAGCTCCATTATGCACGGCTTGCACCACGTTGCCCAGAAACAGATGGCAAAAGGCTTGCCGTCATTGTTGAAATCCTTTGTGTTGATTGTCTTTCCATCCAATGTTTTCACATCGACAGACGGTAGAGTCTGCTGTGCATATCCGCAAAATGCGAATATCATCAAACAAAGACATGTTGAAATTGAACGTTTCATTGCTTTCTTCTTTTGTTTATAGATTGCGGAGGACTAAACAGTCCGTCAAATCCTCCAATTTCTTTCTGTAATCATTTTCCGGCAGGCTGTGCAAATGTTGTTTCGCCATTTGACTATATCGGATTACTTCTTGTTCGGCTTTATTCAGGCAATCCGTACTTTGTATGCGTCTGAGAAGTCGGTCTATCTCGGCATCGGTTTTATCCTCTCGGGCAAAGAATTCAAGTAACTGCCTTTTTTCTGCTTGTCCGAGTTCTTTCAGCAAAAAGATAATCGGCAATGTGATTTTCTTTTCCTTTATATCATTGCCATGTCCTTTGCCACTGTCGGTGTCAAGTGTCAAATCCAAAATATCATCTCTTATTTGAAAAGCTCTGCCGAGCGTTCTGCCGAATTGTTCCGCCTCTTTCGAGTAATCCTTTGTTCCTTTTGCAGTCTTTGCACCCATGTATGCAGACGCTCCGAAAAGAGAGGCTGTCTTTCCATCGATGATTTTGAAATATGCTTCTTCATTGCAATTCATGGAATCGGATACATCTTTCTGCAAAAGTTCTCCTTGCGGCAGTTCTCTCGCAATTTTGGAATAGATACCCAAGAGTTCGAAATCTTCTTTCGTCTCTATAAGATGCAGACAAACCCCATAAACGTAATCTCCGAAAAGAATTGCTGTTTTGTTGTCCCAAATATCATTGATGGTACGCTGTCCGCGTCGCAGTTTACTTTCGTCCAACACGTCGTCATGCACAAGAGATGCAGTATGTAGCAGTTCCAAAATCACGGCAGCCCGATATGTGGATTCGCTTGCTCCTCCGCATGCCTTCGCAATCAAGAAACTTATCAGCGGTCTTAGCCTTTTACCCTTTTGATGCAACACATAATCCGACAAACTGCCGAGAGTGCCACCGTCATCAGGCAAACAAGCCCGGAACTTACTATCAAACAAGGCAAATTCCTGCTCAACACATCGACTTAACTCCACCAAATTCATTCCGTTGCAAAATAAAACCTATTCCAATTTGCAAATGTACAAAGAAAAAACGGAACGACATAATCGTTCTCAACAATTCACTCGGTATTATGTTCAATACAGTAAGCGAAATATACTTTCAGATGGTTTATTGTATGCTTACTTTCTTCGACAAGCGTGTTCCGTTTATGCTGACATTGAGATAGTATATTCCATTGGGATAATGGCTTACGTCTATCTCTGTCGGCAAACTTTCCCATGCTTTCAAAACTCTTCCGTTCGCATCCATGAGTTGCACATCCTTTATTTCAGCCCCATCGGTTTCAATATGCAAAACTTTATCTGCCGGATTAGGGTATATTTTCAAAGAAGTATTTCCGTATGTAACAGGATTCAAGCCTTGCTCTCCCACAACAACCGTTTGTATCGGTGTCCAAGCGGAAGTATCACCAACCGCACAAATCGCTCTCAGTTTGAACTCCCAGCGACTTCCTTGTTCAACATTCCGCAATGTAAATCTTGGGTAAAGATTTACCTCCTCGGAAGCGAAATTCACCGCAAGGGCTTCTTTATAGTTTATTTCCCACCGCATGTAAGGGTTGTCGCTCACCTCGTCCCATGTGCAGACTATTGTCTCATCGCCTTTGCTTTGATAGTGTTGGCAGATAAAATTCGTAGGCGTTGAACATGACGACGCATCTCCTGCTGTTCTGAAACTGATAACGGCATTGTTTTCGGCAGAAGCGTCTCCACAATTCGCTTTCAGCAAGATTACATATTCCGTATTAGGCGTTAATTCCCTCAAAATGTATGGACTGCTTACACCATTCACATGAATGGTATCTTCATTAGTCGTATTCACAACAGCCAAATCAAATGAAGTGTTATTACCATAAACATTCCATTCCAACATTGCCGAATTTGAAGTGATATGATTTGCCGTCAGATTATCCGGAGCGAAACAACTGTCTTTTATGGTAAAGTTCGTTATTTTGTATTCGTATATTCTGTCGTCGGATAAGTAAGATTGAAAAGCGAAAACAACTCTCTCTTCATTCATTAACTCATTTAATCTGATAGTATTCACACCCGAAGTTACCTGACGCAATATCCTGAAATTCTCTCCTCTTACGGAAACTAGCAATAACGGCACTTCTCCTTCTCCTGCCTCGAAATCGAA
Organism: uncultured Bacteroidota bacterium; assembly: GCA_900545215.1. Lineage (GTDB taxonomy): Bacteria > Bacteroidota > Bacteroidia > Bacteroidales > P3 > Onthomorpha. The sequence goes on along the minus strand of UQXW01000016.1, from coordinate 3,414 downwards.
CATAAGAACGGGGTTTGAACTTGTTGAAAGGTTAAACATAGGACTGCAAATAGTATCCTGCTCTATTCTCCAACAATCTTGAGACATGCAAAAGCCTTCATCGGACTTGAATTTTATAGTATCTTCGCAATGATAAGGAAATTGTTCGATAGGATTGCAAAGAGTGTGCAAATAAACAGCCGGAGAATACGAACTCGTGTCGTTATCGGAAGAAACGGCTCTTACTCTTATGGAATACGCTGTGTTATCTGCAAGGTTCGTCAACTGAAACTCGTTATATGAAGCCTCTATTTGATTTGTGGAAAGAGTATTGTTGTTTGTTACTTCAACCAGCCATGCTATTGCATTCGGTGTTATAGACCATACAATGTTTGCAGAATTCTCATCAAAAGAATTTATACGTACGTCCGTTGGCGGCAGAATTGAAACATTTGTGGTGAATACAGCCGTATCCGACCAAAAACTTTGTTCATCTGTACAATCCGCTTGAACTCTGAATGTATATTGCGTTGCACTTTGCAGATTTTCCAAGAGTGTATTGGGGCTTACGCCTTCCAATAATATCCATTCGGAACTTCCGGTCGGCTTATATTCCATATTAAACGTAGTCTGATTATCTCTGACCTCCCAAGTCGGAACGGCAGAATTGAAAGAAACATTTGCAATACCAAGTTCCGATGGAGTGGCACAATAACGAGCCGTAATGTAAATATCATCTATTGCCACAGCATCGCTTGTTGCCGCAATACTCGTATTCTCCCATGCAAAAACAATTCTTTTTGTCGAGCCGATATGGTATTGCGGTAACTCTATATGCACATTCTGCCATACGTTATTTCCTCCCGAATAAGTGCCTTCGCCGACTTGGTCATTTACCGATGGAAGTATGTCCGTGTTTAATGCACTTCCGGGACTTAAAAGATAAACTTTCAAAGCTGCACCTTGCAAAGGTGCAGGAGTTTTGTACTTGAAATCTATATAGAAACCGACAGCATATTCGGGAATTTCAAAATCTATGTATGCGTAGCTGATTGCTGCAACGCCTGGGTCGCAAGCATTAGTCAATCCGTTGTCGTTGGAGATGTAAAGAGCCTTGCTTCCGGAACTTCCGGCATTTGTAGCCGAGCCTATTTCCCATGCATTGCTTCCGGAATTGACAAAGCCGATATTCATGTAGTCCTGCTCATTTTCGAAATCCGTTTGCACAGGCAGTTGAGCCGCTCCGTACGGCAGATACTTCGTATAAATATATTTCCAATCGCTAACCGAATTGGAACAATCGGAACGCACGGCAATCTGATACCTCTCGTATGGCATCAAACCTCCTGCCACAGCTTCATAGTTTTGAGTCCTTATTCTCGACCCCTCTCTGTCAGGATTGCTTCCCACTTGCCCTGCAACGACTTCCCATTGCGAGGTCTCGGAACTTGCCGTCCATTGAACATTTATGCCGTTTTCATCGATATTACCAAGGCTTAAATTCGCAATCATCGGACAATCGCTGTCAAAGCCCAAGGTTACAAAAGTTCCCACAGGACTTGCTTCCGTTGTATCTCCGTTTATATCTATTGCCTTGACTATCCAAAGATAGCGTGTTCCGCTTGCAAGGTTTTGCAAATAGAACACAGTATCTTCGATTGTTGTTTCCATGTATGCCTCCTGCTGAAATGCCTTGTAACCCACAATCCAAGCAGAAGCATGCTCGTTTCCGTTCCAACGAAGCGTTGCCTGAGAGACATCAATATCATCTACCCACATTTCGCTTGGTGCAGGCATCAACGTGCTTTGGGCAAAAAACGTACCCGATGATAGTAATGTCAAAAGTATGAAGTGCAATATTTTTTTCATGTCTTCTTATTTTTCAGTCAAAACTCATGTTTATTGAAACGGAAACATCTTTCCATGCATTACAAGTTCTCTTTATGGTATTGGTATATCTTTTCGTAAAGATGAATACGGTCTTTGCCTATCACATTATGCTCATGATCCGGGTATATAAAGTAATCCACCTGTTTACCATTCTTGATACATCTTTTGATGAACTCCAATGAATGTTGCATTACAACAGTCGGGTCTTGCGCCCCGTGAATGACAAGCAACTTTCCTTCCAACTGATTTGCATAATTCAACAAAGAGGCTTTTTCATAACCTTCCGGATTATCCTCAGGAGAAGACATATATCTCTCACCGTACATTATCTCATACCATTTCCAATCTATGACAGGACCGCCTGCCGTTGCGGTTTTGAAGACACCGGGATTCTTCAGTTTCAATGATATTGTCATGAATCCGCCATAGCTCCAGCCGTCAACGCCTATGCGGTTTGCATCTACATACGGCAGACTCTTCAAATAATCAACTCCGTCCATTTGGTCGCTTACTTCTATGCTTCCGCAGTTACGCCATATTGCACTCTCAAATTCATATCCTCTGTTTGCAGAACCTCTGCTGTCAACCGTCCAAACGATATAGCCTTGTTGTGCAAGGAACAAAAAGAAGTTGTTCGCACCGGATAACCATGTGTCTGTTATGAGTTGTGCATGCGGACCACCATATACATATACTATGACAGGATATTTTTTGTTCGCATCGAAGTTTATCGGTTTTATCATTCTGGCATATAAATCCGTACCGTCCTTTGCCTTTATCGTGAAGACATCTATTTGCGGTTTATTCAACTTACTCCAAGGGTCTTCCGATTGATGAAGTTGTTTTATCTCCTTTGCCTTGTCGTTATACATCACAACCCTTCTTGCCTGTGAGGAACTGCTGTAAGAATCCAAGAACAAAGTACCGGCAGAGTTGAATCTTACGTGGTGGGTTCCCTTTTCTGGAGTACATCTGCGGATTTTCTTGTTTTTCAAGTTGCATGCGTACAGATTTTGCTCCAACGGAGAATCTTTCGTCGCATAGAAATAAACCTCGTTTCCCTTATCGTTGAAACCCTCTATCGAGTTTATCATCCATTCGCCAGAGGTTAATTGTTCAATCATGTTTCCATCGACATCATAAAGGTAAGCGTGATTGAAGCCGTCCCTCTCGCTCAAATAGATGAACCTGTTGCTTTGTTTGGGTAGGAAGAATACAGGCGATTCGGGCTCGACATATTTCGCTGCTTTCTCCTCAAACAATGTTTTTCTCAACTTTCCGCCTGCTACATCGTAGGCATTCATCTTCAAATGGTTCTGTTTGCGGTTTAGTTTTTGGACATAGAGTTGCGTTCCTTCGGGATTCCATGTCAGATTGGTAAGATAGGCTTCTTTTTCTTCGATACTGTTGTTTTCTCTTGTTTGCAATTCCACTGTTTTGCCGGTTTGAGAATCGTAAACGAAGATTGTAACCTCATGGGATTTCATTCCCGCCATCGGATAGCGGATAGGTGTTACAATTCGTTTCAAACGATGAATTTGCATT
>UQXW01000015.1 GCA_900545215.1 uncultured Bacteroidota bacterium | reverse complement strand
CGAATGGTATTTATATTGCGGACTTCTTACCGGCGGTTTGCTGCAAGCGTAGGCTCGTATTCTGCTGCCAGAATTGGTTTTACGGAATGCTAACTGCATGACAGGCAGGCTTTATAAGGTTTTTACGCAGTATTCGGAGAATTATTCATACCTTTGCATTACAATGATTGATAAGGAGATTGAGATAGAGGGCATACGTTTCGGGCAGGTATTGTCGGCTTCGGAGATAGACAAGGTGGTTTCAGATGTGGCGGAACGCATAAATGCGGACTACGCAGGCAGGGAAATCATGTTCGTCGTCATGTTGAACGGAGCGTTTATGTTTGCTGCGGATTTGTTTCGCAAAATCAAAGGCTTGCACAGGGTGTGCTTCATCAGATATTCTTCGTATCGGGGAATGGAGAGCAGTGGCGAACTTAAAGAAATCATGGGTCTTACGGATGAAGTGGAGGGAAAGGATGTCATCATTGTGGAAGATATAGTCGATAGCGGGTTCACGATGGGTGAATTGATGAAGGAGATGAAGAAAAGACGTGTTCGTTCATGCGAAATATGTACATTTACTTTCAAACCTACCAATTTCCGAGGCGATTACGAAGTTAAATACGTGGGGAAAGCCATCGACAATGATTTCATAGTCGGTTACGGATTGGATTTGAACGAACAGGGCAGAACTTTGGGCGGAATATATCAACGAAAAGAAAATAAAACACACAATCAATAATGTTGAACATTATACTATTCGGTGCCCCCGGAGCGGGTAAAGGCACTCAATCAAGAGAATTGGTAAAGAAATACAATTTGGCGTATATCTCCACGGGTGATATATTGAGAAAAGAAATGGCAGAGGGAACCGAATTGGGTTTGCAGGCCAAGGATATAATCAACAGGGGCGAATTGGTGAGCGATGAGTTGATTATAGAAATCATAGAGCATGCCATAGAACAAGCGAAAGGCAAAGGGATTTTGTTCGATGGTTTTCCGAGAACGGTTAAACAGGCTGAGAGTTTGGAAAAGCTGTTGAAGCATAACAATAGAGAGCTTTCCGCCGTGTTGAGTCTCGATGTGCCGAGAGAGGAACTTATAGGCAGAATGTTGAAGAGAGCAGCCATAGAAGGCAGAGCAGATGACAATGAAGAGGTCATTCAGAACAGATTCAAGGAATATGAAGCTAAGACAAGACCTGTGGCAGATTTCTATCAGAAAGAGGGAACGTTTCACCCTGTTGTAGGCATGGGAACGGTTGAAGAGGTATTTGAACGTTTGTCGAAGGAAATTGACAAATTGAATAAGTAGAGAATAGGAATATGGCATCTAATTTTGTCGATTACGTAAAGATATGCGTACGCTCCGGCAAGGGTGGAGCCGGTTCGGCTCACCTTTTGAGGACAAAGGGAAATGCGAAAGGTGGACCCGATGGCGGAGACGGCGGAAGGGGAGGTCATATAATATTGAGGGGGAACAAACAATTTTGGACGTTGCTTCATTTGAAATATACCAAGCACCTGATTGCAGAGTCAGGAGGCAACGGCGGGGAAAACCGTCTGCACGGAAAGAACGGCAGCGATATAATCGTAGATGTTCCCTTGGGAACGGTATGCAAGGACTTTGAGACCAGAGAAATCGATTGCGAGATAACGGAGGACGGACAAATGGAAATAATAGCAAAAGGTGGCAGAGGCGGTCTCGGTAACGACCATTTCAAGTCTCCGACCAATCGTACACCGCGATATGCCCAGCCCGGGGAGGAAGGCATCGAGGCTTGGAAGGTGATAGAGTTGAAGATACTTGCCGATGTGGGTTTGGTCGGTTTCCCGAATGCCGGAAAAAGCACTTTGTTGAGTGTCGTATCGGCGGCAAAGCCGGAGATAGCTGACTATCCTTTCACAACGCTTGTGCCTAATCTCGGAATGGTGTCCTATCGGGACGACAGGTCTTTCATAATGGCGGATATACCGGGAATTATCGAAGGAGCATCGGAAGGCAAGGGCTTGGGGTATCGCTTCTTGCGGCATATAGAGAGAAATTCCGCCTTGTTGTTCATGATTCCATGCGATACGGACGATGTGGCAAAGGAATACGATATTCTGTTGACCGAATTGGGAAATTACAACAGCGAATTGTTGCATAAAGACCGCATTCTGGCAATAACTAAATGCGACATGCTCGATGATGAAATGACGGAACAGATGAAGAAAACGCTTCCGAAAGGTGTCAAAAGTATATTCATTTCCTCCGTAAGCGGAAAAAACATACAGCAACTTAAAGATATGCTGTGGGCAACGCTCAACGACAACAATTACGGCGATGAATGAGATAACGGCACTTGACACGGAGTTGTTTTATGCCATAAACGGAGCAAGAAGCAGTTTCTTCGATTGGTTCTTTGCCGTTATTTCATCTCACTTTTTCTTCGGTGTGGTTCTTATAAGCCTTATATTGTGGCTTTCGTTCACACAATTCAAAAGTCGTTTTTGGGTATTGCTGATATTGGTGGCTTTATGCTTTTTGTTGGCAGACCGATTGTCCGTCGTATGCTTCAAGGACGTTGTACAGAGACTTCGTCCGTCGCATGCTTTGGAAAATGTTCATTTGGTCAAATTGCGTGATTTCGGATTGATATACGACAGCAAGGGCGGTTTATACGGCTTTGTCTCGTCTCATGCGGCGAATGTGTTCTGCCTTTCAACGGTTTTTGCTCTTGTGGCAGAGAAAAAGAAAAGAAAAATCCTTATTCCGATACTTTCCCTATGGTCATTGCTGACGATATATTCACGTGTTTATTGCGGAGTTCACTATCCGGGGGACGTTATTTGCGGTTCTCTGCTCGGCATTGCTCTCGGATTGATTATCTTTTATGCTTACAGATTTATCCTCGGAAGATTAAGCCACAACAAAGACTGATTTTTAGACTTGTTTCTGCCAACTGAATTTTCTACAAGTGAAGAAACTTTCATCAAGCCGATAGCACCGATACCATTCTTCAACAGTCGCATTTATGAATTGAACTTACGAGTTTTTGTCAAGCATGATATCCAAAACGAGTTCGTCCATCTTATCCATGCCGAAGCGTCCTATTTTACCGAGGTTCTCTATCGAATGGTCGATGTTTTGTTCCGCAATGCCGTCTGTTTGATTGACCACAATATTGTTCATTGCCAACAGAGCAGAATCGAATGCGGAGTTCAGTCCTGCGGACATCTTTAACGAGCAACTCGGCTTCGCCCCATCGCAAACCATGCCTGTTATCGTGTTTATCATATTTCGGATTGCGTAACATATCTGCGTAAGCGAGCCTCCTTTGAGATAAACAAAAGCAGAGCCTACTCCCATGGAGGCATTGACTATGCCGCAAAGAGCAGAAAGACGTCCTATTTTGTTTTTGATATAAATGGATACAAGGTTTGACAGTGTGAGAGCCCTGATGAGGTCTTCTTTGGTTTTGCCCAAGGCTTCTGCGTACTTGGCAACAGGAACGCTGCATGTTATCCCCTGATTGCCACTGCCGGAATTGCTGTAAACAGGCAGTGTAGCCCCATCCATTCTTGCATCCGAGGCAGAGCATGCGGCAGCAATGACTTTCTTTCTTGTGTTAAGGTCTCCGTCTGCCATGAGACTTTTACCTATTCTCAGCCCGTAGTTTCCTTGCAAGCCTTCTTGGGAAATTTTCAAATTCACTTCGACCATATCGTATATCCATTCAAGAAAAGAAAGTTCGGTCTGTGTGGCATAGTCGTATATTTCTTTGATGGAAAGTGTGGCAGCGGTTTGAGAGGTGTCTGCTTTTGCAGTATTGCAACTTTTTCCACTATTGCTGCAAGGCAAAATATTGTCATCTTTCTGCAAAAGGACGAAATTCGTATGATTTTTTGCGATAACGGCTTTGGAAGCGGAGGTTCTGCCATGACAACAGCATTCGATATAGAGTTTTTCGTCCGTATCCTTGTTCTTCATCTCTATTTTATGAGTAGCCAACCAGTTTTTCGCTTTATCCAAATTGTCTTTTGCGTCTTCCAAAACCTGCAACTCCTTGCAACTATGCCCGCAAACGACACCCAAAGCCACAGCTATCGGCAGACCTATCATTCCTGTACCGGGGATTCCCACACCCATTGCGTTTTTTATGATGTTTTTGGAAAGGGACAACTCGACCTTCTCAACCTCTTCACCCAAAAGTTCCTTTGCTTTCGCAACTGCCAAAGCCACAGCTACCGGCTCCGTACAACCAACCGCAAGGACGATATTGTCTTTCATCAGGTTGCGTATCTCTTCCTGTCTTGTCATGAGATTATTTCTTTTTTGCGTTTATTTTTCTGAGAATATCTTGTCTGTACTTGCTTTCGTAATCCTTGGAAAAGGTCTCAAAGTTCATTTTATCATAGAACTCGCCCATGAAAACGAGAAACAATTCGAACTCTTTTGCTTCATGATAACCCGGAAAAGCGATAAGAACCTTGCAATCTTTGTTCATAATCGAGAACGAAGGATAAGACAATCTGTTATTCAGAAGATAGTAAGCCAGAGAGTGTACCCCTCCCCTACCTACCGTCTTATTGGTATTTTCATAAACCTTTCCGTTGAGATTAACCTTCTCCCTGCCTTCGGCATTGAACTTAACAGGGTAGTAATAGTAGTTGAGTATCTTGGCAATCAAGGTATCCGAGAAAGTATCCCTGTCCATTCGTTTGCACCAACCACACCAATCCGTGTAGCAATCTACGAAATATTTTTTCGCATTATCTCCGTCTTTTTTGGATTGCTCTTGAGCTTGCTCTATGGTCAGCCATTCTATTTTTTCTTGTGCCATCATGGTAACAGCTCCTATGCACAAGGTGCATGCAAACAGTAAACTCTTTAATCTCATATCATGTATATTTTTATTTGAGTGGCAAAGGTAGTCTTTTTTCGCATATCGAAAGGCTGAATTACTCGACTTGTGAGGTGTTTTCCTTTTTTACCACCTTTGCTCCTTTGAAATAGTGTTCTATAACCTGCCAATATTCATAGCCTTGTTCGCACATGTTTATCGCTCCCTCCTGACTCATTCCCACTCCGTGTCCGTAGCCTTTTCCGCTCAGCTTTACCTCGCTTCCCCACTCCTGTACGTCAAAATATGTGGACTTCAAGTTGAAGTCTTTTCTTATTTGCGTCAAAGGAATGCCGAGCATGTCTTTTTTTCTGCCATCTTTCTGGGAAAAAGATATGAGTTCCTGTTTAACCGAAGCGTCTTTGACATTTATTCCTTTGCTTTTGAAGTAATTCGTCCACGTCTTCAACTTTATGAACTTCTCCCATGTATAGTTCTTGCAGCCTATCGAAAAACTGTCCGTTACGGATACCAAATAGGGAATATGTTTTCCCCAAACATCTGCGGCATTGGCTGTTTGTCCTCCCGAATTGGAATAAAAGAGGGTTTCAATCATTTCACCATTTTCATCGACTATTATTTCGCCTTTGCTTTTGTATGCTCCCTCCGTTACTTCCGGTTGATTGGCTCTGGTCTTATATGCCTGACAATGCACGTCATCGCAAAGATTAAAGCCTTCGGTAGAATGTTTGTTCATATTCCTGAACAGATAATTCCTGCAGCAAATGGCTTGAACCTTGAAAAAGTCTATGTTCTTCGTCGCTCCCCACGTTTCGGATTGGACAACTCCGGCTATATAGTTCTCTTGTTCGACTGTATTGATGATTGACAATCCCCCTTTCTTGTCGGGATATATTTCCAAACCGTCATCGTATCGTCTTTCTTGAATTGCAGGGTTCAGAGGCTTGATTTGAAAGAAACATTTCAGTCCTTCCGCAATGAGTTTGGCTTTTTTGCCTTTTGCAAACAAAGTATCGTTGATTTCGACTTCCACTTGCGAGGAATTTTCTTTGAATTTGACTTTTGAGGTTCTCGTTAGCTTCGCTGTTTTTCCATCGACATCCAATGTATATCGACCGAAAGAAGGAATGAACATTGTTTCCTTTATTTTCTGTTGGGAGAATATTTTCACCCTCAAAGTTTGTGCGGACAGCCCTGCACAAAAAAGCAGCATCATAACTGCCAAACAAATTCTTTTTATCATTTTTCCAAGTCTCCGATAATATATTTAGCCACATTGGCTGACGCTCCTGCATTTCCTAATATCGTTCGCAATTTACCGAACAAATATTGCATTTGAATTCTGTAATCCTCGTCAAAACTGATACGCCGAAACTCTTTTTCCAAGCACTGTTCGTTCCAATCCTTTTGAAGTAACTCCACAACCACAGGGGCATTAAGTATAAGGTTTACCAAAGAGATAAATTTGACTTTGGCAAGGTATTTACCGATTAAGAAAGACAATGCGTTGGCTTTGTAGCATACTACCTCCGGCAGGTTGAATAATGCGGCTTCCAAGGTAGCCGTTCCGGAAGTTACGACAGCGGCGTAAGCACTGTTAAGCAAAGGATACGTCTGATTATAGATTAGTTTTACATTGCGGTTTTCCATGTATTGCTCATAGAATTGCGGTGAATGGGTTCCCACTCCTGCAACCACAAAATCAAATTCGGGGTACTTCTCCACCAAATCCAGTTGAACCGGAAGCATTTTCTTTATTTCCTGAGTTCGACTGCCGGGAAGCAACGCAATCACAGGCTTCTTGCCCAAGCCGTTTGCTTGAAGAAAACTGTTTTTGTCTTGTGTTTTCATGTAATCCGCTATCTCGTCCAACAGAGGATTTCCGGGATACTCCACATCCATATTATGCTTATCATAGAAAGGCTTTTCGAAAGGCAATATGACAAACAACTTATTCAAAACCTTCTTCATTGTTTTGATACGTCGTTTTTTCCAAGCCCAGACCTGCGGAGACACATAGTAGTAAACTTTCAGTCCTGCCTTGTGTGCGAATTTTGCAATCCTGAGATTAAAACCCGGATAATCCACCAAAATGACCGCATCGGGTTTCCATGACCTTATATCTTTCTTGCATAAAGATATATTGCCCAATACTGTTTTCAAATGAGCGACAACCTCAACAAAGCCCATGAAAGCAAGATCTTTGATGTGCTTTACCAAACACTCTTGCGACGCTTGGGCAATCATCTTGTCCCCACCCCAAAATCTGAATTCGGCATTCATATCTCTTTCCTTCAATTCTTTCATCAGAAAAGAAGCATGCAAATCACCGGACATTTCTCCCGCTATTATATAGTATTTCATCTCTCCAAGATTTTACCGTTTGAATTATTCCTTAGAAGCACCCTATTGCATACAAATAGTACAACATTATGCAGAAACCGAAAAACAATACCGTAAGCAATCCTTTCACCGTCTTCATATACTTTAACTTGCTGTACCAACGCAAGAGCAGTATTGCCGGAACGAATGAAAACAAAAACACTTTGGCGTTATCGTTTATCGAAGCACCCATACAATACAATATTGCCCAAAGCAATCCGAAAGAAACGGCGACAGACAATATCGAAACCACAGCTCCGAAGTATGAATTATCTTTCTTCAACATTCTCAAACCTTTTTTTCATTTCCTCCAAGGCAGAATAAGCGGTGAAGTCCACCTGCATGGGAACAATGCTTCCATACGAATTTTCCAAAGCTCTGTAATCCGCATCCGGTGAAGAATCCAAACAATTATAAACCCCGCTCAACCAATAGTATGGGTTACCGGCAGGGTCCTTATGCTCTATGAGTTCCTCATTCCAGTAAGCCTTTGCCTGATGACAAACTTTCAAACCCTTTATCTTCCCGACAGGGAAATTGACATTAAGACAAACACCTCTTTCCAAGCCGTTTTCCAAAACGTCCTCGCAGATACTTCTTACGTAATCTTTGCAATATGAAAAATCAACCTCCTTGTCGCTACTGTCGATTGAAAAACCAATACTCGGAATCCCTTCCGCACAACCCTCGAACACCGCTGCCATGGTTCCGGAGTAAATTGTATTGACTGAAGCATTGCTTCCATGATTTATTCCCGATACAACAAGATTCGGAAGTCGTCCTTTCAAAACTCTGTTGAAAGCCATCTTCACGCAATCCACCGGAGTACCTTTCAAAATGTAGCCCGTATATGAGTCGAACTGCTCCATCAATTTCACTCTTATCGGTTCATTGACCGTTATCGAATGAGACTTGCCAGACATCTCCTCTTTCGGAGCCACGACGACCACATCACCCAACTCTTTCATCAATTCAATCAACACGGAAATACCTTTTGAAAAATAGCTGTCGTCATTGGTTATGAAGATAAGCGGTCTCTTTTCTCTTTCCATTGATACAATTATAATATATGGCAAAGGTAGAGAAAAATCATGACGTAGAAGAATTTTTTCGTACTTTTGCGAACCCTAACGAATGCCGAAATGGTAAAACGACTCATCAAAGCACCTGTTGCACTTCTTCAAAGAATAGAAAACAAGTTTATCCGCTTTCTCTTTGTCGGCGTTATCAATACAGCGTTCGGCTACGGAATGTTTCTTCTCTTTATATGGTTCGGACTACACTACTCCATAGCTCTGTTTTGTGCCAATTTTTTGGGAATACTGTTCAATTACAAGACCACAGGCTACATAGTATTCGAGACAAAAAGCAATAAACTTCTTCTTCACTTCTTTCTCGTTTACGGCATCGTCTATCTGTTTAACCTTTTGGAGCTTTACCTTTTGGATAAATCCAATCTGTATGAAACCGTTCTCTCTTGGGATTTTCTCCAATTCTTGAATGGTATGCCATTGAACCAACATAAAATCGGCGATGCCATCGGACAGGCAATAACCTTGCTTCCCAATGCCGTTCTTTCTTTTTTGCTTAACAAGATTTTCGTCTTCAAACAGAAATAAGTCCTCCGAACGGCATTTCGTTTGGCATTGTCGTACAAATTATTGTACCTTTGCAAATTGATTTTTACGATATGTTCAAATGAATACGGATTTTTTTTCACACCCTTCCGCAATCATCGATTCCGATTGCAAAATAGGAGAAGGAACAAAGATATGGCATTTTTCACATATAATGAGTGGTAGCGAAATAGGCAGGAAGTGTAACATCGGACAGAACGTCGTCATCTCGCCGCAAGTGGTTTTAGGCGATAACTGCAAAGTTCAAAACAATGTTTCGGTATATACGGGTGTCAAATGCGGCGATGATGTTTTTCTCGGACCGAGTTGCGTTTTCACGAACGTAATCAATCCCCGTTCTGCCGTCTCACGCAAAAACGAATACAAAGAAACAATCATAGGACAAGGAGCCTCGATTGGAGCAAATGCCACAGTGGTGTGCGGTCATGACATAGGAAAATATGCTCTCATCGGAGCAGGCAGCGTCGTTACCAAAAACATACCCGACTATGCCCTTGTTGTCGGCAATCCTGCCAAACAAATAGGTTGGGTTTCCGAATACGGACACAGGCTTGCCTTTGACGAAAACGGTAAAGCTCTATGCCCCGAAACGAAACAGGAATACGAATTGAAGAACAACACAGTCAGAAGAATAAAATAGCAGATGAAAAATTTCGGAATAATAGGCGTAGCGGGCTATATTGCTCCACGTCACCTTAAAGCAATAAAAGACACAGGCAACCGCCTTGTCGTGGCATTGGACAAAAGCGACTCCGTAGGAATAATGGACAGCTATTTTCCACAATGCTCTTTCTATACCGAATATGAGCGTTTCGATCGCTTCGTCGAGAAAATCAAACATACCGAAGACCGTTTGGACTTCGTAAGTGTGTGTACGCCGAATTACCTTCACGATTCCCATATAAGATTCGGCTTGCGTGCAGGAGCGGATGTCATTTGTGAAAAACCCTTGGTGCTTAATCCGTGGAACATAGACGCTTTGGCAAGAATGGAAGAAGAAACCGGTAAAAAAGTTTACAATATCTTGCAACTACGTCTTCACCCTGCCATCATCAAATGGAAAGAAATGGTTGACAACGGTCCAAAGGATAAAATCTATGACGTTGACCTCACTTACATAACCTCACGCGGTTTGTGGTACTACACATCGTGGAAAGGCGATGTAGCGAAATCCGGAGGCGTGGCAACAAACATCGGAGTGCATTTCTATGACATGCTGTCGTGGATTTTCGGCAAAGTAAGAGAAAACATTGTCCATGTTTACGAACACGACAGAGCTGCCGGCTTGCTTGTTTTCGACAAAGCGAGAGTAAGATACTTCCTTTCCATAAACTCGAACACACTTCCGAAAGAGGCAGTCGAGGCAGGTAAACGCACTTACCGAAAAATGGAAATGGACGGAAAGGAAATCGAATTCTCCGATGGTTTCACCGAATTGCACACGGAAAGTTACAAAAACATCTTTGCCGGACATGGTTTCGGCTTGGACGACGCAAGACAATGCATAGAAATCGTTCACAACATAAGAAACTCCAAACCCATAGGCTTGAAAGGCGATTATCACCCTCTTGCCGCATTACCTTTGGAAAAACACCCTTTCTATAAGTAAAGATGATAGAACTACTTCGGGCAGACGACTTCATCAAGAGTTTTGAAAAACGATTCTCGCTGCATGTTCGTAAAATACCGTTGAATTATGCAGACGGCAGAAGCGTTCTGCTCTTGATGTGCAAGTGTTCGGGTTGGTGGATAGCTCTGCCATACTGTTCCGAAGCATACGTCCAGACCGACATGAGCGGCTTCGACCAAACACCGCCGTTCACTTTCGTCGAATCTTCCGATGGAAACCTCTTCTGCACAAAGAACATACGTTGGCAAATAAGAGACACACGTGCATGGAGCAGCAATGTATATGCCGAAAAGCTCAACTTCTTCATCAGGTTGACCGATGACGACCCCATTACATTGCTCAGCTCCGACACAGGACGCAAAATCCGCAAAGCAATTTCCTCCGGCATAAAGGTCAAAAGTTCCGACAAACGGCTGATTGACGATTTTTATAAAGTATATTCCCGACGAATGTATGAACTTGGCAGTCCCTGTGCAAGCAAACGGCAGATTGCCAAAGGCTGCAAACAAGGCGACAAAATATTCGTTGCTTACAAAGATTCGATACCCATAGGGGCGGCAACACTCGGTCGAAGAGACGAAACCTCATACGAAAACATTCTCTTCGCAACCGACATCTGTTACAACCATCTCTATACGAGTTACGCCCTACACTATGCCATGATGTGCCATGCACAGAAACAACACGCCTCTGCCTATTACCTCGGTCGCAGTACGAGACACAGCAGCGTTCATCTCTACAAAAGTCATTACCGTCCCGAGGAAAGAGACCTCTTTTGGAGCTACTCGCAACCATACAGGAACATAAGACAAAAGACTTACCTCCGCAAACTGTGGCGATTGCTCCCTTTGCGTTTGGCAACCCTCCTCGGCGGAATAGTAAACAAAAGAATATATTGACAAAAGCCGGCAACGAACGACGATACACCTCATCGAACGAGCAGGGAAAAAGAAAAAATATACAGAAATGAAAAAACGACTTACGAAATCATTATATAACAAAAGGATTTGCGGAATTTGCGGCGGTGCAGCCGAATACTTCGATACGGATTCCACCATCATACGGGTTATATTCGTCATATTCGCATTCCTTACGGGTATTATACCCGCAGTATTACTCTACCTCGTTTTGGCATGCGTAATTCCCAACAAACGAGACTTGCAATAGAACGTAATTCCGATTCCTCTTCACACCCTCAAAAAGGCAAAAGAATATCTCTTTGCACCCGTTGAAAAATCAACTGTTTGCAAAACCACAAATAAAACGGTGTTCCGGTTATACCGAAACGCCGAAAGAATTTCACGAATCGGCGTAAAAATTTTTTCTTACGCCGATTCGCTCACAACCACACGCCGGTTGGAATATGCAAAGTTGGAATATGGAAAAGCGGCGGAGTGCAGGGAATATTCCTTTTCTGCACCTCGCCGCTTTATGATTGCAGACAGATATCGCCGTTTATGCTTTGGTTATTCTGATTGCCAACTCTTTTCCTTCTATTACGTCTATTGTCTGCAACGGATTGTCCACTTGTTCCGAAAATTTCAACTCCTTGGTCAAGGTCTCGCCTGCAATGTAGTCGTGAAAACTCTTCGCGGCTTCGCAAAGCAAGTCGCATTCCTCTATTTCGACGATTATATTGTCCGTAACATCAAAACCTTGTTCCTTTCTGATGTTTTGAATTCTGTTGACAAGTTCCCGTGAAATTCCTTCCTTGCGTAAAGCATCCGTAATGGTCGTATCCAATGCCACGGTCAAATCATCTTCATTTGCAACGACCCAACCCGGAATATCTTGCGTTATTATCTCGACATCGGAAAGGGTTATCTCTATTTGTTCCTCCCCGATAGTCAAAGCATATTTGCCTTCGTTTTCTATCTTCGCAATATCTTCTTGTGAAAATGCAGATATGCCGGAAGCGATGGCTTTCATCTTTGCTCCGAATTTAGGTCCCAAAGTCTTGAAATTGGCTTTGATGCTCTTGACAAGCACATTGTTTTCTTTGCTTAGGAAGTCTATGCTTTTGATGTTCACTTCCGAAAGAATCAAATCCCTGACTGCCTCGATTTGTGCCTGTTGATGTGCATTCTTTGCAGGTATCATTATTTTGGAAAGCGGTTGACGCACTTTCAAATTGTTTCTTTTCCTCAACGAAAGCACGAGTGAGCAGATTTTTTGTGCCATCTGCATACGCTCTTCCAAGTCTTTGTCTATGAAATCGGGATTGCTCTTCGGAAAATCGCTTGCATGAACACTCGTGATTTTGTGTCGTCCGCTTACTTCGTTTAAATCCGAGAACAATCTCTCACAGAAGAACGGTGCAATAGGAGCTGCAAGCCTTGCAAGGGTTTCCAAACAGGTGTAAAGGGTCTGATAAGCCGATATTTTATCCTTTGTGTATTCTCCTTTCCAAAATCTCCTTCTGCACAATCTTACATACCAATTACTCAAATAAGCATCTACGAAATCGGCTATTGCTCTGCCGGCTCTCGTAGGCTCATACTCTCCATAGCTTTTGTCGCAAAATTCTATCAAAGTGTTCAATTCCGACAATATCCAGCGGTCAATCTCCGGACGTTCGGCATTTTCGATGTCCGCTTCCTTGTAAGCAAATCCGTCGATGTTCGCATAGAGAGCGAAGAACGAGTAAGTATTGTAGAGAGTGCCGAAGAACTTACGACGAACCTCATCTATGCCCGCCTTATCGAACTTCAAGTTTTCCCAAGGCTGCGTATTGGTTATCATGTACCAACGTGTCGCATCCGCCCCGTAAGTATCCAATACCTCGAACGGGTCAACCGCATTACCCAATCGCTTGGACATCTTGTTACCGTTCTTATCCAATACCAAGCCGTTGGAGACTACGTTCTTGTAAGCGACGGAATCGAAACACAAAGCGGCGATTGCATGCAACGTAAAGAACCAACCACGGGTTTGATCGACACCTTCTGCAATGAAATCGGCAGGGAAACATTTTTTTAATTGCTCATCATCGCATTCAAACGGGTAATGAACCTGTGCATACGGCATTGCACCGGAGTCGAACCACACATCTATCAAATCGGACTCCCTATACATTTTTCTGCCGCTTGCACTTACCAAAATCACATTATCGATATACGGTCTGTGAAGGTCGAAAGCCTCGTAGTTTTTGTAATCCTTGTAAGGGTTTTCGCTCATAAAGCCTGCAGCAACACTCTTATCGATTTCTTTTGAAAGCATTTCAACCGAACTTATGCATATCTCCTCTTTGCCATCTTCCGTTCTCCAAATAGGAAGCGGCGTTCCCCAATATCTGGAACGGCTCAAGTTCCAATCCACAAGGTTTTCCAACCAGTTGCCGAAGCGTCCGCTGCCTGTTGCTTCAGGCTTCCAATTTATTGTTTTGTTGAGTGCGATGAGCTTATCTTTAATTGCTGTTGTTCTGATGAACCAACTATCCAACGGATAGTACAATATAGGTTTGTCCGTACGCCAACAATGCGGATAGTTGTGGACATGCTTCTCTATTTTGAACGCTTTGTTTTCCTTTTTCAGCAAAACGCACAAGTCAACATCCAATGTGGTATCTTTGTCCGTCAATTTATCATCGTAAGCGTTCTTTACGAATCTGCCGGCGTACTCTTCATACTTTTCTTTGTTGACATTATTCTCGACAAATTCCTTCTGCAAATCTTCAATCTTGAAGAAACGCCCCTGTCTGTCCACCATGGGTTGCAATTTGCCGTCCTTGTCTTTGACGAACAAAGGAACGATACCTGCCTGCTTTGCCACACGGTCGTCATCTGCACCGAAAGTCGGAGCGATATGCACAATACCGGTACCGTCTTCCGTAGTAACATAATCACCCCCTATAACCTCAAAGGCTTTGCCAATAGGGGTGATGAAGTCCAGTAATTGCTCGTAGGTAAAGCCTATCAAATCTTTGCCTTTGCACTCTGCCAGAACTTTGAACGGTATATTCTTATCACCTTTTTTGTAATCCTCGAACGGTAATTCCGCATTCTTTTCAGGACAAAGCGAATGCAGTAAAGCCTTTGCCATGACCACGACTTCCGCATCGCCGGAGTACGGATTGAAAGTCTTGACAAAAACATAATCTATGCCGGGACCGACAGCCAAAGCCGTGTTCGAAGGCAACGTCCAAGGGGTTGTCGTCCATGCAAGAAAGTAAATATTCTCTTGTTCCTTTATTCCGAATTTGTCTTTGAGTTCTTTCTGTTCTTTCATCAGAAATTGAGCCACAGCCGTGGTGTCTTTCACATCTCTGTAACAGCCTGGCATGTTCAACTCATGGGAACTCAATCCCGTGCCTGCGGCAGGCGAAAAGGGTTGAATGGTATAACCTTTATATAAATAACCTTTCTTATGCAACTGACCGAGCAAGTACCAGAGAGTTTCGATGTATTCGTTCTTGAAAGTGATGTAAGGATTATCCAAATCGACCCAATAACCCATCCGGGTCGTCAGTTTATCCCACATATCCTTGAACTTCATCACCTCGCTACGGCATTCTGCATTATATTCATCAACCGAGATTTTACTGCCTATGTCTTCCTTTGTTATGCCGAGCTTTTTCTCCACACCCAATTCAACAGGTAATCCGTGCGTATCCCAACCTGCTTTTCTTGCAACGTAAAAGCCTTTCTGCGATTTGTAACGACAGAAAATATCCTTTATCGTTCTTGCCATGACGTGGTGAATGCCGGGTTGTCCGTTGGCAGAAGGAGGACCTTCAAAGAAGATAAAAGGCGTTGCTCCTTCTCTTGCCTTCAAGGTTTGCTTGAATGTATCGTTCTTCGTCCACTCTTCAAGAACCTGTTTGCCGATTTCCGTCAAATCAAGTTGCTTGTACTCTCTGTACCTCTTACTCATATAAAATCAAATATAAATCTCCATTAAATCAACGTGCAAAGGTAAGAAAAAAGCGGCGTTTTCCCATTACTTTCACGGCGTTTTTCGGATTTGGGTACGCCATCGAAGACTTGCCATTCAAGTATCGTGATTTTCAATGTATCATTTTATTCGTACCTTTGCCGAAACAAAAATAATCAATCATGAAGAAAACTCGTTTTTTGTTCGCTTTGCTCGTCGTTCTCTTTGCTTCATGTTCCAAGGAGGCTTCTTTCATAATGGAAATTCCCGAATTGACGGAAGGAAACATATCGGTAATTTACGCCGATCCCG
The DNA here is from genome assembly GCA_900545215.1 of uncultured Bacteroidota bacterium. Taxonomy (GTDB): domain Bacteria; phylum Bacteroidota; class Bacteroidia; order Bacteroidales; family P3; genus Onthomorpha. Next base: position 23,796 of record UQXW01000015.1, on the reverse strand, counting down.
AGCAAATAGAAGCCGGAGTGCAAGATACTTTGGCATCCGCGGCTTTTGCCAATGGTAAGTTTGAAGCCGTGTTCGACAGTCTCCCGTTCGATTCCGACTACGGGGATTGTTCCGTTGTCATTACGGATAAAGAACACAAGTTTGCCTGCAACCTTCCTCTTCCCATGCGTAAGGGTAAGAAGACAAGCATAAAAATAGGCGAATTGAACAGTTTCCTGAAAGGAGAGTCCTATTTGCGTACCACCTATTCGGGCAATGATTATGCGGAAAGTTTCTCCGATTTCTTCAACAAACTTATCACCGAATCGGAAAACCTGCAAAAACACTCCGGAAATGTGAAACGAATATATGAGAAGCAGGTTGCATTGTATAAATCCATACTTGAAAAGTATCCGAAGTCCGGTGCGGCATATTCTCTTTTAATCGGACAAATAATAAGAACCTCTCCGACCGACTCCAATCCCCTTTCCGATTATTGTTCCGAACTTTGCTTGGATGTGGATTACAAAAACAAATGGGCTGTTTATCTCGGCAATGTGATGAAAGACCGTCAGAAGAAAGCGTTGAGTTCTTCCGTTCTTTCTTTTGCCGCTTTGGATATGAACGAAAAGACGTTTACCGAAAGAGACATCAAACCTCACAAATATGTTTTGATATGTTTTTGGGCTTCATGGTGCAAACCGTGTAGGGAAGAGGTGCCATTGTTGAAGGAATTGTACAAGAAATATAATGGTAAAGGCTTGGAAATCGTCAGTATTTCGATCGACACCAATCCTGCCGAATGGTTGGCGTATGCAAAAGCCAATCCGTTACCTTGGTTGTCTCTTATCGGCAACGGAAGAGAGCTTACGAGCCGTTATGACTTCGAGATGATTCCTATGAACATGATTGCGGATAAAGACGGTAAGATTTTGAAGCGGGAGTTGTTCGGAAACGATATTCGCAAAGCCGTCGAAGAGTTGATGAATGAGTAGTTTCCCGAGGCTTCCGAGGCTTTCCAACAGACATAAGGCTTCCATATATTTTCTTATCGGCATTGCGATAGGTCTGGCATTCGTATTCTTCTTCGTCAAAGACCGTTTCGTTTATATTGAAAACGGTAACAATAAAAGCAAACAACCGGACGTATCGATACGCTCCGAAAAAGGCTTCTCCAAACCGACGAGTAAAGCAAACAGATACCGCTTCCGTCCGTTCAATCCCAACACTGTTACATACGAAGAGTTGATTTCATTCGGTCTAAGCGAAAAACAGGCGGCAAATATAGTGAACTACCGTACCAAAGCCAAGGGCTTCAAGGATGAGAAGCAGTTTCGCCGACTGTATTGCATGAATGATTATCTTTTCAATCAAATTCAACCGTACCTTATTTTCGATACGGAAAATCCTACCTCCGTTGCAAAACATGAAACCGAACATTCCGAAGCTGCAAAAAGAGAACGCTCCTTTCAACCTGCAGAAAGAGAACAATTCGTTTTGGATTTGAACCATTCCGACACTCTCGACCTGCAACAAGTACGTGGAATAGGGAAAGTACGTGCGGGAAGAATTTACAGATATGGCAAAAAACTCGGTGGATATGTATCGGTAAATCAACTGAAAGAGGTTTACGGCATAGACGAAGAGTTATTCGAGCAGATAAAATCTCATTTCGTCGTAACGGACGCTCGAATCAGAAAAATCGACATCAATTCCGATGATGTGAAATACCTTGCCTCACACCCGTACATAGACTTTCAACTTGCCAAAGCCCTTATCCGCTACCGCAAAGAATACAAAAAGGACTTTGAAAGACCCGAAGACATTCGGAATATACACTTTTTGAGCAAAGAAGAGTGCGAGAAACTCCTGCCATACATAAAAACAAAGGATTGAAAGCGGCAAAAAGTCGCAACATCAAATCATCTCATTTTCAACATTTGCCATTTGCCCAAAATAAATCGGCGTTTGAGTGCAAATGAATCGGCGTAAGAAAAAATTCTTACGCCGATTCACGAAATTCTTACGGCGTTTTATTTTGTCGGTATCAAATCAGGCTTTGCCATATATGCGAAATGCTTTCCGCAAAGCCTGTAAGGTCTATGTTTTTCTTAGAAGAAGATGTCTCTTTCGCCGTTCTCTATATGGCAAAGGTTGTCTTGTACCTTCGATACCAATTCCTTTTTATCCATTTCGGCGAACATGCTGCGGATAAGTTCCTTTCCTTTGCGTCTTGTGTCCTCCGATGCAAAGTCTTCCAAGTATTCGGTGAATGTGAACATCGCATTCGGCAGACAGTATTGCTTTATCAAACCCGGTTTCGCCAAGTCCATGAAGTCGCCGCCCACTCTGTGCTTGCGGTAACAGCCGGTGCAGAAAGAAGGAATGTATCCTGCGTCTATCAATGAGGAGATGACTTCCTCCATGCTGCGGTGGTCGCCTGTTGAAAACTGCGTTCCCGTTCCTTCCTCTTCGTGTGCATAGCTTCCGGGGTTGGTTTTGCTGGCTGCGGAGATTTGACTGACGCCGTATTTTATCAATTCGTTCCTCATTTTGTCGTTTTCGCGTGTGGAAAGGATAATTCCGGTGTATGGCAGTGCTATTCTTATGATTGCAACTATCTTTTTGAAGTCTTCATCTCCGACAGGGTGAGGAACGTTTTCGGCAGCCGGTGCCCCTATTGCGGGTTCCATTCTCGGCACTGACACGGTGTGAGGTCCGCAACCGTAGCATTTTTCCAAGTGGGCGGCGTGTTCAATCATTGCCAAGACCTCAAAACGATAGTCGGTCAGTCCGAACAATGCACCTATTCCCACATCGTCTATTCCTCCCTCCATTGCCCTGTCCATGACGGTCAGTCTGTAAAGATAATCCGCCTTCGGAGTTCCCGCAGGGTGGAAAACCTTATATTCATGTTCGTCGTATGTTTCTTGGAAACAAACGTATGTTCCTATCTTTTCGGCTTTCAAGCGTGCGAAATCACCGACTTCCATCGGTGCGAGTTCGACGTTGATACGTCTTATGTAATCCTTGCCGCCGCGTTCGCGAACTCCGTAGGTTGTTCTTATGGCTTCAACCATGTAATCGGTACCGTTCTTGTTGTTTTCGCCGCATATCAGCAACGCTCTCTTATGACCTTGTTTCAAAAGGGCGGAAGTCTCTTCCGCAATCTCATCCATGGTCAGGATTTTACGCTTTATCAATTTGTTGTCCTTGCGGAAAGAACAATAAAGGCAGTTGTTCATGCAGACATTGCCCGTATATATGGGTGCAAAAAGCACAAGACGTTTGCCGTAAATGGCTTCCTTTACAGTCTTTGCACATTCCATTATTCTATGTATGGCATTCTCGTCCTCCACTCTCAACAAGGTCGCCACATCTTTCAAATCAAGACCTTTCAACTTCAAGGCTTTGTTCAATATTTCATCGATTTCGGAATCCGAAGGCACATTACCCTCAATCAAACCATAGAGTTTGTCCCTGTCAATGAAATTCTTGTTTCTCTCTTCCAAATTCATGATTATGCGATTTTTATTTTTGACAATATGGATTTCACCTCTGTATGTTCCAATCGTCCGAGCGAGCCGGTCAAAGCATTGATTTCATCCATCGGAGCCTCGACAATGAGAGTTATGATGAAGATTTCTCTTTCCGGAAAAGGCAAGCCTTGACGCGCAAGGACGTAATCGCCATAGTCGGAAATAAGTTTGTTTACCTTTTCCGCCATTTTCCTTTCCCTTATGACTATGCTTATTGTGCCTATTCTCTTTTCCATCAGTCCCGCTTTTGGATCAGATTTATTGTTTTTGGTTTTTTGTGATACGATTTCCGCATCGAATGGTCTCGAAAGCACATTCTCAGGAGAAATCGCTTGCAAAGGTACAAAATAAACCTGCAATCATCGCTTTTGTTCTTTGATGGGAAAAGGCAATATGGCTATAAAGAGATTTTAACAAGCGGGAGATTTGTGTTTTTCTTGGAATTTTACCTACCTTTGCAGCATTAAACGCAGTGTTTATTCTAAAAACAAATATTATTATGGAAAACGAAAACAAATCCTGCAAGAGCAGGTCTGTTGTCATGGTAATCGGAATTGCCATTGTTGTCGCAGCATTTCTTCTCGGCATTTTCGCATACAACGGATTGAAGAAAGTCTCCATGGGAGAACGGGTTATAACTGTTAAAGGCAAAGCAGAAATAGAGGTTAAGGCGGATAAGGCGAGCATGTCTATAAGTTATTCGCTCAAAGGCAACAGCTTGTCGGAAATAACTTCGGATTCAAAAACGAAAACGGCTTTAGTGAAAGAATTTCTGACCGATATGGGCTTTACGAACGAGGAAATCCTTATCGGGAGTCTTTCAATGAATGAGAACGATTACAAAGGTGCTGTTTACAGATACACGGGCAATAGAAGAATTACCGTAAGGAGTAAACGGGTTGACAAGGTACGGGAATTGGAAAGCAATTTGGGTGCTTTGTATGAGAAAGGTGTAATAATAGACAGCTATTGGGCGAATGCAAATTACGAGATTTCCGACATCAATTCCATAAAGCCGAAACTGATAACGGAAAGCATGCAGAGTGCAAAGAAAGCCGGCGAACAGTTTGCGAAAGATGCGGAAAGCAAATTAGGCAAAATGAAAACGGCTTGGCAGGGTCAGATAGATATAACGAACGTCGACGAAACCACGCCTTACATAAAGGTTTGCAGGGTGGTGAGTACGATAACGTATTATTTGGAAGATTGATTCAAATCATCAGTTCGAGAGCTATACTGTTGACAAGGTGCCATCGTTGTGGCATAAGATAGGACACTTTCTTCGATTGACTGTCGTAATGGGCAAGAAATTGCGGAAAGTGTCTTTTTATATATTCTCGGTTAACGCCTTCGGCGGTTCGCAAAGAAAGCATTATGTATTCGTTATAGCAATCCTTCGGGCTTAATAGCTCTTCTTCCGGAGCAATTCCATGTTCTATATTATATATGTAGGTATTTATATCGGCAGAGTTCCATGAGCGTGTATGAATATCGAAAGAGTGTGCAGAGGCTCCAAGACCCAAGTATTCCACACCCTGCCAATAGGCAGTATTATGCTTGGAGCGATAGCCGTATTTGCAATAGTTCGAGACTTCATAGTGTTCATAGCCTGCCGAAGCAAGTTGTCGCATGGTAAAATCGAATTGAGACAACCCTGTCTCTTCATCGGGCGTATCAATCAAGCCTTTTTGTATCATCTTATACAGGATTGTGTTCTCCTCTATCGTCAGACAATAACACGAAAGATGTTCCGGAAACAGCGAAAGGGCGGTATCGAGGTTTTGTTTCCACTTTTCCAAACTTTGGGAAGGAAGATTGAATATCAAATCGAGCGATATATTTTCAAATCCTTGCTTCCGAGCTGTTCGAATTGCGGAGATTGCTTGTTCGGAATTATGTTTCCGACAAAGGGTTCGCAAATCCATATCATCAAAACTTTGAACGCCTATACTGATTCGGTTAAAACCCGATTTGCGAAGCAATGAAAGATATTCGGCATTCAGATGCTCCGGATTCGCTTCAACAGTCATTTCTTCACATTGCGACAAATCGAAATTTTTTCGCAGGTTGTCGATGACGAACTGCATTTCCTCTAAATCGAGATTGCTCGGTGTTCCGCCTCCAAAGTAAACCGTTTTCACGATATCTGCAAGATATTGTTTCCTATCGTGCATTTCTTTTGCAAGAGCAAAGAGATAGTTTTTCTTGCTTTTGCGTGTGGGTACGGAATAAAAGTCGCAATAGATGCACTTCTGCGTGCAGTAGGGTATATGTACGTAAATGCCGGACATATCAGTTTTCTTTTTTCAGGATTATGCGAAAAGTCGTTCCCTTACCCGGAACGGATTGCTTGACGAATATCTTTCCATGATGATATTCCTCTATTATTCGTTTCGCAAGGGACAAGCCCATGCCCCAACCTCTTTTTTTGGTTGTAAATCCGGCTTCGAATATTTTTTTGAATTGCTTTCTCGGCATTCCTTTACCGGTATCTTCCAAATCGATATAGACTCTTTTGGCATCTTGCGTCAATTCAAGAGTAAGAGTGCCTATCCCGCTCATTGCATCTATGGCATTCTTGGAAAGGTTTTCCAATGTCCATTCCAAAAGGCACTGATTAACCGGAAGCATAATGGTTTCACCTCGTGGCAGATTTATATTGTATGTTATGTTTTTGGAGCTTCGAGACGACAGATAAGCCATTGCGTTCTCTATTATAGGAATTAAGTCCTGCTTCACAAGCTCCGGATTGGTTCCTATTTGAGAGAAACGCTTTGTAATCATGTCCAAACGGTTTATGTCTTTGACTATCTCGTTGCAAATGCTTTCATTCTCCGGCTGTAACCGCAGATATTCCACCCATGCGACAAGAGCAGAAATCGGAGTGCCGAGTTGATGTGCTGTCTCTTTGTTCATACCTATCCAAAGCATGTTTTCCTCGTTTTTCTTCATTGCACGGAACAGCCTGAACATAAGGAAAACAAAGAAAACCGTTACTACAACATACACAACAGGGTAATATTGGAGTGCGGTTATGAATTTGGAACGCTTATAGAAGATTTTGGCATTGGGACGTTCGGGAAGGCTTATGGTCAATGCTCCGTTTTCTTCCTCCATTTCCTTGATCGTCCCTGATAAATGTTCATCATCTATTTGCCAATCCTCGATATTGCCGGAGGCTATTATATGAGTTCTTGTGCTGTCTGTTATTACGACAGGTATGAACACCGAATTATTCACCAGTTCATTGAGAAAGTTATTGGTGAAATAGGTCAGCGTCTCTTTCAAATCGGTATATACGATACTCTCACAATAATATAGCTTAAACCTCATGCCGCTTACCGTATATTCGAAAGGCGGATTGTGTGAGAATTGCTTCAAAAGATTTCCGACCAATACTTTTTGATTTTCCGGTATCTTGATATTCTGAGACAGTTGTATATTGTTGAACTCGTCTGTTATGATTACAGGTATGGTTTTGTTGTTCACGATAAAATCGTAGAAAAAATTCAGCTCCGCATCCAAGGGTTGGGAAAGAATAATTTTATGAGCGTCGATGAATTGTTGCAACTTTATTTGTTCCTCTTCGGCCACGGTGTTGAAGAATTTCTCTGTATGTTCGACGAATTTGGCTTTCCGACTTACGGCATTGGCCCACAACTCTATTTTCACTTGTTCTTCTTTCCGCAGTTGAGTGATGATTTTATTGATTTCGATGAAAAACATCATCACTATCGTAAAGCCTATTATCAGGAAAATCCACTTGAATCGCGGACTTTTGAAATTATATCTCATATTGCTGCCTCCATAAAACAGATTGCAAAAATACCGAAGTTTTTCAAACGGAACAAATTATTCAATAACCGTTCTACGAAAGCAACAAGGATTTTTCTCACGGCATATTTCCTTTTCATTCCAACGAAACGCCAATCGAGAAAAATGAAACACCGAAAGAATTTATCGAAACACCGTTCCGTCTTATCCAAACGGCGTTTCGATAAGACGTTGAAAGACAATATCGTTTTAAAAGTCATTTCTGCCTTGCGAAAAAAGGAAATAGATGACTGTGATGTTTTTTCGATACTTGTTTTGCGATATTGCGATTTTTTCGTACCTTTGCCACCTTAAACGTATAGTGGATTTAATTGGAAATAAACGAGAATACATTATGAAAAGCAGAAAGTTACTCTTAAGTTTAGCAGTTTTCTTTCTTGTCGGGGCTTTTGCACCGATGAAAGCGTCCCCTGTTGTGGCAACGGACGGGGAAAACGACGAGCCTGAGGCAAAAGGCTGGGTGTCCATAGGACCTGATAATGTTGCCGGACGTGTTCGTGCCATCATCTTTGACAAGTTCAATGACGGTGTCATGTATGCGGGAAGTGTCGGAGGCGGTTTGTTCGTCAGCGTAAATGGCGGTAACAACTGGCGAGAAATCGATTTCTCCAATGGTCAATGTTTTGCAGTTTCCTCTATAGCCCAAGGTGAAGACGGAACGATTTATGTCGGAACGGGAGAAGGCTTCTATGAGGAATTGTTCATAGGACAAAACAACCGTAAGGCAGGACTTCCGGGAAACGGTGTGTATAAGATTGCAACAGGAAATGCTCAATGGGCAGCCAATCTTGCAAGCGATGAAGAAAAATACGCATACGTTGCAAACAGTTTCTCTTCAGAACTCATTCCCGGCACGCAACCTGAAACAAGATACGATTTGACAAACGAGTTTTGCTTTGTCAACGACTTGGCTTGGGCAAACGGCAAATTGTACATTGCAACCAAGTACGGCGGATTGAAAATCTGGGACGGCAACAGCCTTACGACTGCAAACATAGGCGGAGCTTCTGCCGTGAACGTTACAGATATTAAAGTGAACAGAGACGGGAAAATTGCAATAGCATATAACGAAGGAACAGGTTACGCAGTGGCAATGCCTTCCAACGAACAGGGTACGGAATTCCGTGCCATTGCATTCTCGACACAAGGAAATGAAGAAGCATTCGGCAGAATCGAACTTGCGTTCGGAATAAAGAACAACAATGTTCTTTACGCTTTGGTTGCCACAGCCAATGGAAGCATCAACGGAGTGTACAAAACCGACATTACTTCCGACAATGTGAGATTCGGAAACAAGATGACATCGAACACAATGAGCCTCGGATACGGCATGAATGAGGCAATGTCCATAGCCATAAACGATATGGAACAGGAATACATCTACATAGCAGGAAATACTTTGCAAAGATTGTTTGATGCAAACGGAACGGACGTATTCTATTCCGAAACACAAACCTTTCCTTATGCCACTTTGACTTCCGGAAGCTATGTTGCACCGAATATTCACAGCATATTGTTCAAGGAAAACCCTCAAACAGCCGAGGATTCCACAAAAATATATTTATCAACCGATGCCGGCATATTCGTATATGCCTTGGACGCAACACAAACTTACTCATGGAGACCGGCAAACAAAGGCTTGGTTTCCGCACAATACTATAATGTAGCGGTAGGTGTCGACGGCTCCGTAATGGGTGCGGCACAAAGCAACGCAATCAACTATATCGCAGCTCCATCTGTCGATAAGCAAAAATCAGCAGACATCGTGTGGTCTCCAAACAGCACAGGATATAACTTTGCAACAAGTGAATATTCCTACGCTTCGGAAGCACAAACTGGTACAGAGGTTGTCGGTTCTGCCATATACAGAAGCAAGCCAAGCATTCGCAAACCTTTTATAATGTCTCGTGCATATAATGAATTGACAAGAACATATAGCGATGATAATGACTATATAGAAATCAACGATCAAACATGGCATAGCGGTACAGATGAGGCTATGTTGATGAATCCTAACATGACGAGATCCTCAGCTTACACTTTTGTCTCACCTATAACGTTGTGGGAAACCTTTAACGCACCTGAGGCAGCAAGAGACTCGGTTAAATTTACTTTTGTCGTTGCGGCAGGAGAAGATGATGATATTAATGCAACCAGAATATTCAGAGGAGAGGAAGTAATCAGATTTAGGGCAGGTGAGTCTTTAATGGAAGGAGACAAAGTCCTTGTTGAAAGCAACAGTTTGGAATATCCGTTCTTCTATACCTTGACCGCAGACAGATTTGGAGCAACAGGCGGTGTTTTGAATTTCAATCCTACGGACGATACCACTATAAGCGTTCCTAATCCTATCCAATCAAGATTATTCGTTGCCACAGGAGACGGAGTGTTCGTATGTAAGGAGATAATGAACTTCAAAAAGACGTTCTACAGAACAGCAGACGGACTTCCATGGGTTAAGTTGTACCACATGGCAGGCGATGAAGCGACTCTTTATCGCAACCCTATCCGTGCAATGGCAGCATCCGCCGATGGAGATGCTCTGTTGATTTCTGTCGATCACATTATGGATAATACAAGCGACCTGCTTAGAATAAGCGGATTGAACAATGTCAATTTGGGAAATATGTTCACTTCCGGTGGATTCAACGGTTCATTGAATGATGCCAACGCTTTCACTCTCGATACTTTGGCTACCTTCAACAGATTTATTTCTTCGATTGCTTACGAACCTAATTCTTCTGATGTTGCTTACATCACATTCTCCGGATTCGATAATACCGCAAATGTAAAGAAAGTAAGCAATGTTTCCGGTGATGTTGCAAATATTCAAACGGCAGACTTGCTTGTCGGAGAGGAAGACAGCCCTGCTTATACCATACTTTTGGACGCTTTCTCCACCAAGGCATACGTTGGAACCGACAGAGGACTTTACGAAACAAGCAATCGTAATGCCTCGACTCCTTCTTGGAGCAAGGTAGCCGGCATTCCTAATGTTCCGATTTATGATTTGTATCAACAAACCGCAAACTTGCCAACCCTTACTTACACTACATATCTAAGCAACAACGCAACCGAGAACGTATTCGAAGGAACACAATATTCCGGAGCCATCTATGCAGCATCTTACGGCAAGGGATTGTTCATGAACAGAGATAACCTGCAAACTCCGCAAGATCCGGTTAACGTAGGTCTTGATGAAGTAAAAGTCAATGGCGAGGCAAGCATCAATCTTTACCCTAACCCTGCCGCAAACAGCACTACATTGAACTACAACTTGAAAGTGGCATCAAATGTCGTTATGAACATCTACGACATGAACGGAAGATTGATTTCCACTTTGGATAAAGGAACCCAATCTGCGGGAAGTCACTCTCAAATAATCGATTTGCGTTCAATGGATAAGGGAGTTTACATGATACAAATGCTGACGAAAGGAAGCGTTAACACAGTTAAGCTCATAGTTCAGTAAAACATATACAAGACACAATGTAAAAGAGGAGGGCTTCGGTTCTCCTCTTTTTATTTTGCCTGATTTGCCGAATTGCAACAAAACTCCATTGTGGCTTTCAGGTGATTGGCATTGCCGACAAGTGTATCCGGTTCAAAAAAAGAATAGAATTACAAGTACAAAAGCCTTGTTACAAAGACAAGAATAGGCAAATCTCATAAATCTTGACAATAGCAATTAGATGAAACGCCTTATACATACTTTCGTAAAGCAGTTCCGGTTGTCATCTTTGCACCATCGATATTTCCAATCCAATATGATACAGCCTTGTTTGAATAATAATACGACAAGTTGCGTGAACCTGTCATCGGCTTCTCGCTCCGCACTGCCGCAAAAGCAGTTGATGCTTATACTGCACCGTTTCTTATAGTCGGGAAAAGTGAACATCGCATTTGTACAGGTTTTCTGTTTCACAGCAGAAGTAAATGCTGCTCTTATAAGGATATACAATTACTTTCAACATCATCTTCGGTTTATAAGAATGGCAACATAGAACTTAGCATGGTTTTTCTACTCTTTGAGAAAGAGACTCCATACCATTCCGACGGTCTCATTCTTCAAGTATGATTTCATTCTATTCCTTATAGAAACAAAATTATTTACTCTTGTCGGCATCTTGGAGTACAGTTTCTTTGCCACCTATATTTTCCTTTCCCGCAATGCAATGAAAAGCTCATGATATACCCTCCCTCCTTTCCAAGATTATGAACTCGATTTCAGCAAGAAAAACACACAAAAGGCTTCATCTGAATATCAAAGCTGCCTCTTTGATATTCCTTTGGCATTCCGCCGCGACAAAACGCCGAAAGAATTTCATGAATCGGCGTTTGAAAAAATTCTTTCGGCGTTTCAATTTTCCGAAACGGCAATTCGATTCCGGCTGCTTGGCGATTGCGGACAATGCTTTCAAACAGTTTGTTTTCCGAAGCGTTTTCCCCCGCTCTTTTTTTACTCTTCCGAAAGTTGATGCAGGCATGTTCCCGACCTTTTCTGCATGGTGAATAAAGCTGTTTTTGATTTTCCTTGTACCAAAGGAGCAAATACAAAATAATTTCCTACCTTTGCAGTCATATTGTACACAGAAAAAATGTTGAACTTATGACAAGAGATACGCAAATCTTCGACCTTATACAGAAGGAAAGAGAAAGACAAACAAAAGGTATTGAATTGATTGCTTCCGAGAACTTTGTATCGGATCAGGTGATGGAAGCAATGGGCAGCGTCATGACAAACAAATACGCAGAGGGTTATCCCGGAAAGCGTTACTACGGCGGTTGCCAGATAGTCGACCAATCGGAACAGTTGGCAATAGACAGAGCAAAGCAATTATTCGGAGCATGTTGGGCAAACGTTCAACCGCATTCCGGAGCGCAGGCGAACCTTGCCGTTTTCTTTGCATGCCTTAACCCGGGCGATACTTTCATGGGATTGGATTTGAACCACGGAGGACACCTCTCCCACGGCTCGCCGGTAAACATCTCGGGTACTTACTTCAAACAAGTTGCATACGCAGTGAAAGAAGAAACCGGAACCATCGATTACGATATGATGGAAAAGGTTGCAAGAGAGCATAAGCCTAAATTGATAATCGGCGGTGCAAGTGCTTATTCGAGAGACTTCGATTGGAAAAGAATGAGAGCCTTGGCAGATGAGATTGGAGCAATCCTTATGGGCGACATCTCACACCCTGCCGGTCTTATAGCAAAAGGAGAGTTGAACAATGCCATCGAGTATTGCCACATCGTTACAACGACCACTCACAAAACATTGAGAGGACCGAGAGGCGGTATGATACTTATGGGCAAAGACTTCCCTAACCCTATGGGCAAGAAAACCCCGAAAGGCGAAATCAAGATGATGAGTGCCGTTTTGGATTCGGCTGTTTTCCCCGGCTGTCAAGGCGGTCCGCTTGAACATGTCATAGCAGCAAAAGCCGTAGCCTTCGGCGAAGCTCTTACAGAAGACTATGCAAGATACATCAAGCAGGTAAGAAAGAATGCAAGTACCATGGCAGCAGCATTCGTCAAGAGAGGATACAAAGTAATCTCCGGAGGAACGGACAATCACCTTATGTTGATAGACCTAAGAACCAAGTTCCCTGAATTGACCGGTAAAGTAGCTGAAAATACTTTGGTGAAAGCGGACATAACCATCAATAAGAACATGGTGCCTTTCGATTCGCGTTCTCCATTCCAAACTTCCGGTATCCGTATCGGTACTCCTGCAATCACGACAAGAGGATTGAAGGAAGACGAAATGGAAACCATAGTCGAGATGATTGATGCGGTTCTATCGGATGTAAACAACGAAAGTTTGATTGAGGCAACCCGTAAAAAGGTTAACGCAATGATGGAAAACAGACCGTTGTTTGCTTGGTAGGAATTACTTTCAGGATAAACGGAAAAAGCGGAATTGCAATGCAGTTCCGCTTTTTATTTCCTATCGATGTTCTCTGCGGGAGATATTCTGCCTATCGAGCGTGCAGGGATAAGCAATGCGGCGGTGCAAACAATGATTACGGCAATATTCACGGCAATAACGCCAACCCAATTCAACTCGAAAGGAACGCTGTCCAAGTAATAACTCTCCCTATCCAGCTTTATGATTTTGTATTTGCTTTGTATAAGCCCCAAGGTCAGAGCAATCGCATTACCGAGCAGCATTGCCTTGCCGATGATGTAGCAAGCCTTATAAAGATATATGGTTACAATGCTGCGAGTTCTCGCTCCCATGCTTTTAAGCAGGCATATATAGCCCCTCTGTTCAAAAACCATCACAAGCAAACTCGAACAGGCTGCGGTAATCGTTACCAACGTCATTATTATGATGATGAGAACGACATTGGAATCCAAGAGAGAAAGCCATGCAAACAAGCCCGGCTCTATTTCGTCTATGGTTGAAACCGTTTTATCCTGCGGAAGAATACGATATAAAGCGGTTGCCGTTTTTTCAAGCGAAGAGAAGTCTTTCAGTCCGACCTCATAGCCGTTGTATTGCTTGCTTTCCATATTGTTCAGTCTTTGAAGCATTCCTGCCGATACAAGCATGAATTTTTGGTCGTAGTCTCCCAAACCCGTCTGATAAATTCCCGACACTTTGAAAGGCCGCACCCTGTATTGCCCGTCGATAAAGAAGTAAACACGCAACTTATCCCCTGTTTTCAACTGCATTTTGTCTGCCGTGATTTTTGAAATAAGGGCTTCAGCACCTGCATTGCCTTTGATGTTCGGCAGCTTGCCTTCGCAGAGATTTTCTTTGAAGAAAGCATAATCGAAGTCTTCTGCCACCCCTTTGAGTATCACACCCTGAAAATCGGTCTTCGTCTTTATCGCCCCTGCTTGCAATATATATGGTTCCACCGTTCGCACCTCCGGCAGCCTACGAATATGCTTCAAATCCTCGTCCGAAAGCGAGAATGCCTCATTCGACGAGTTTATATCCAAGGAATAAGGTTGTATATGTATATGGGAAGTGAAACCGGTTATTTTTTCCTTGATTTGGTTCTTGAAGCCGCTCAACACCCCGACCGATACAATCATGACGGCTATCGATAAGGCTATGCTCAGCGTTGCAATTCTCACAATGGGACGGGAGTATGTGCTGCCTTCTTGGCGAAGCAATCTTTTGGCTATGAAAAACTCAAAGTTCATTGCTGCAAAGGTAAGTCTTTTTGTCGGTTTCGATATTGCGGGAGAGGAAAAAGGAGTTCATGATACAGAAAAACATTATTCCCTGTTGGTTGTCCAACGTATCCTCGCTCAACATTGAAACCAACACAAGTGCGAGGAAATATACGTAAAAGGCGTTCTTGTATAGTTTTGTCCTATATGCGGGATATATAATGAAGAACAGAAAGACCAAACAGCCGACAAGTCCGAATGTGATGAATATAGACAGATATTGATTATGTATCATGAGACCGGAATCCGCCAACTGCGAATTGCTTTCTTTCAGGGACTTGTTCAATTCCTGCCTTAAATCCCCCGTTCCCACGCCGAAGAGCCACCTTCCGCCCTTTTCTACAATCCGAGAACCTTTTTGCCAAAGCTCAATCTTCTGAACAAGGGACGAACCCTTGATTTTACCCCATTTCCTGTATGCTTCGAATTCGAAAAACGTCTTGTAAATCCGTACTTTCAAAGGATTGCCGCTTGCATATACCGGATTTGGAATACCGTTCCTTATGTTATCGAGGTCGCTTGGCGACAACCTGCTCCAATTCTCCGCAGTGCGAGCCAAACCCTTGCAGACAAAATAACGGCTTGCAATATCGGTGAAAGCATACTTGCAATCCTTATCGGTGAAAAGACTGTCCGGAGCAATGTTCAGGTATTTCTTCAAACCCACAACCATTTCCGCTCTCTCCTTCTCCCGCATCGTTTCATTGTTGACCTGATGACAATAGCCGTTTTCAATCATTCCGTTTTCACATTCGCCGTTCTTCGGAACGAAATAATCGTATGCAAAAAATGAAACGGCGAAAGAAAAAATCAAAACGGCGAAAGAAAAAATCAAAACAGCGAAAGAAAAAATTCTTTTGGGCATTCGTTTTGCCGCAACGAAAAGACAGACCGGCATGAAGACGATAAGCAGAAGCATAATGCCTGTCAACGAACTCGAAAGCACCAAATAAGCAATGAAATAAACAATCAAGCCCAAGCAAATGCCGATTTCTTTCCCGCTTGCCTGCTTATATCTTTCCATAAGGCGGATTGCGAGAAAGCCCGTGGCGGTGCAAACGAACAAAGCGAAACGAATGTGCGAGCCGAAAGGCAGAGCTGAACGTATATCCTCGAAACCGAAGAAATAAAGCCTTATCAAAGCAATGCAACTTGCAACGACAAGAAAAGCAATCGAGCAAAACGATATACACATCAAGGACTTACGATTCAGAGACGGTATGGCGAAAAAGTACAAAGGCACGATAAGAAACGGAAGGTTCTTGTTGAGCTGCTTCAAAGCCTCATTCATATCGCCGCTCCAAGCCATTCCCGCAAGAAACAGGGCAAAGTACGCAAGCAGAGCAAGCAATACATCTTTCCTGCAAGCAACGAACCGGCTTTTGTCTATAAACACAAATCTCAATGCCATAAACGCCAAAGCGAAAGACATAAGGGCATGGGAGAAAACCAAGCCTGCCGCAGCCAAAACGATGATAAAGACATCCGAATATTCCTTTGCGAGCCTTTTCAACATGTTTTCAAAACTTCAAAAGCCGAAGATTTATTGCAAAAGGCATGTAAATGTATCCAAATCGGAGAAAATGCCTATCTTTGCACCTTATTTGAAAACAAAAACAGTAGAAATGAAGAAATTGGCGGTAGTGGCTTTTGGCGGAAACGCATTATTGAGAAACGGTCAGAAGGGTACATATCAGGAACAAATAAAAAACGTAACCGAAACTTGTGACTCCTTGCTCAGTCTTTTGAAGCAGGATTACAACATAGTAATCGGACACGGCAACGGCCCGCAAGTGGGCAACGTCATGCTGCAACACGAGGCAGGAAAGAAGAAATTCGGCGTGGAAGCCATGCCTATGGATTTCTGTGTTGCCGAAACCCAAGGTTCCATAGGCTATTTGATAGAACAGGGATTTCGCAACGTCTTTGCAAGAGAGGGAATAGACCGTAATGTATTGACCTTGTTGACGCAGGTTGTTGTGGATAAGAACGACCAAGCGTTCAAGAATCCGGTCAAACCCGTAGGACCATACTATACAAAGGAAGAAGCCGAAGCCTTTGCAAAGGAAAACTCCTGCACGTATGCAAAGGACTCCAAGAGCGACAAGTATCGTAAAGTCGTTGCTTCACCTAAGCCTTTGAAAGTGATGAATATAGAAATTGTAAAGCAGTTGGCATTGGAGGGAAATATCGTTGTAACAGTAGGAGGGGGCGGAATACCCGTTGTCGAAGAGGCAGGCGTAAAAGGCGTTGAGGCTGTAATCGACAAGGATTTGGCATCTGCTTTGACAGCTGTTGAAATAGGAGCAGACGAGTTCTATATCCTGACCGATGTTCCCAAGGTCTATATCAATTTCCGCAAGGAAGGAGAATTGGCACTTGATGTCATCACCGTCAAACAAGCGGAAGAATACCTTGAACAAGGACAATTCGGCGAGGGTTCCATGGCACCGAAAGTCAGAGCGGCACTTCACTTTGTCAAGAACGGCGGAAAAGAGTGTATCATAACGGAAGCCGGTCAGCTCGGCAACCCCGACTGCGGCACAAGGATAGTATGGTAGAAATCAATCGAAGTAATAACAGAACAAATAAACAAAACAGATTATGGCATTCAATTTGAGAAACAGAAATTTTTTGAAGTTGTTGGATTTTACTCCAAAAGAAATCCAATACATGTTGGATTTGGCACGTGATTTGAAAAGAGCCAAATATGCAGGTTGCGAACAACCGAAATTGAAAGGCAAGAACATTGCCCTTATATTCGAGAAAACATCCACTCGTACGCGTTGTGCATTCGAGGTTGCGGCACATGACCAAGGTGCTCACGTAACCTATCTCGGCCCTACGGGTTCTCAGATAGGTGTAAAGGAATCCATGAAAGATACTGCGAGAGTATTGGGCAGAATGTTCGACGGAATAGAATACAGAGGCTTTGAACAAAAAATCGTTGAGGAACTTGCAGAGTACGCCGGCGTACCTGTATGGAACGGATTGACCAACGAATTCCACCCTACTCAAATCTTGGCAGACTTTTTGACCATGAGCGAGCATACGGATAAGCCTCTTAACAAAGTATCTTACGCTTACCTCGGAGACGCACGCTACAACATGGGTAACTCTCTAATGGTCGGCGGTGTGAAGATGGGAATGGACGTTCGTATCGTTGCTCCTAAGAAATTGCAACCGAGTGCCGACTTGATAGCAACCTGCCAAGAGATAGCGAAAGAGACAGGTGCCACTTTGACTGTAACGGACAATGTGGAACAAGGCGTAAAGGGTTGCGACTTCCTTTATACCGATGTATGGGTATCGATGGGAGAGCCTGCCGAAGTATGGGCAGAGAGAATCAAACTTTTGAAACCATATCAAGTGAACAAAGAAGTGATGGCAAAAACAGGCAATCCTAAATGCAAATTCATGCACTGCCTTCCTGCATATCACAATTTGGAAACACAAGTGGGAAGAGACGTTTACAAACAATTCGGAATCGATGGAGTGGAAGTAACAGAGGACGTATTCGAGTCTGAAAACTCTATCGTATTCGATGAAGCCGAGAATCGTATGCACACTATCAAAGCTGTGATGGTTGCAACGCTTGGCGAATAAGACCGAAAAAGAAAAGTCGTTATTTGAGGGACAAGGTGGCAATGAAGTCCGCTTGTCCCTTTTCTCGTAATCGGAAAATCGGAATGTACAAAAACATCTCTTATTTCAAGGGACTGAATGCTTTGAGGTTCTTTGCGGCGAGTCTTGTCGTACTTCATCACACTGCAACCATAGGAAAGAAAGACGGATTGTTCGATTTGTGTGATTGGGGCTTGTTTCGCAACGGAGCAAACGCCGTAAATTTCTTCTTCGTTCTAAGCGGTTTTCTTATAACTTACCTTTTGCTTAAAGAGCATGACCAAACCGGCACCATCAGCATAAAGCAATTCTATCTGCGAAGAGTGAGACGTATCTGGCCTTTGTACTTTCTGCTCATCATCATAGGCACTCTTTTGTTACCTTTGGCGTTCGGCTTGGTCGGAATAGATTATCAAATGCCTTATACGCTTTCTCAAACATGGTATTATTTCCTTTTCTTTTTTCCTATACTCGTTCTCTTTCATTACGGTCATCATTTTCTCGAGCCTCTTTGGTCGATAGGCGTGGAGGAAGTGTTTTACCTTCTATGGGCTCCCCTTTTCAAATATTGCAGACGGCATATTGTAGCCATACTTTCTGCCATCATTGTTTTGAAACTTGCTTCTCTTATGTTGATACAGCATTTCTGTGCAGAGAATAATGTTTTTGCATTTCTGATGCGTAATTATAGTTTCGAGACCATGGCGGTCGGTGCCTTGGGTGCTTGTTTCCTTTTCAATGCAAAGGACAAAGTCGAAACCCTTTGGCTTTTCCGCAAGCCTTTCAGGGTGATTATCTGCCTGCTTGTGCCGATTTTCCTTTGTTTCAACATCAACATAGACAATCCTCTTTGGAAATTGCTTTTCCTCACTCCCGTTTTCTCACCCTTTCTTCTTTCATTGCTTTACCTGTACCTTATCTTGACGATAACCATTTGCCGAGCCGACAGGAAAGAGAACCGTTTCTTGAAATTCGGTGGCGAAATCTCCTACGGCATATACATGTATCACATGGGCATTGTCTTTCTTATGACCCTCTTGCTCAAACCCCTTAAAGCAACACTGCCTGAACCTTTATTCGTTCTGCTCTTCATTCTATCGACATTCCTTCTTACCATAGTGGTTGCCTATATCTCCAAACGCTGTTTTGAAGACTTCTTCCTGAAACTTGGAAAAAAGAAGCCGAAGCACTGACCTGAAAATCACCTTTCTATCACACGGAAAAACAAAACGCCGAAAGAATTTCACGAAACGGCGTAATAATTTTTTCTTTCGGCGTTTCATTTCAGCGAAACGGCGATTTGTTTTCGGCGGTTCTTTGTTTCCATGAACTTAGAAGCGGCTTTGCGTTTCATGAAGTGAGGCTTTACATACTTTCGAGTATGCTCGGTCGATGTGTTTCCCTCGATTGAAGTTCGCTTCTTTATGGCTCGGATTTGTTTTTAGCTCTTTGGCGTAACTGTTTTAATGATTTGTATTACCTTTGCAAGGTAAAAACAGTGTAGATATGAAAATAATAATTCCCATGGCGGGAATGGGCAAAAGGCTCCGTCCCCATACATTGACAACTCCCAAACCGCTTATAGAGGTTGCGGGTAAATCCATAGTAAGAAGACTTTGCGAAGAAATAAACCTTGTGGTCGGTGAACCGATCGAGGAAATAGGCTTCATAATAGGAGACTTCGGCAGCGAGGTCGAGCAAAGGTTGGTATCCATTGCGGAAGGAATGGGTGCGAAAGGCAGGATTTATTACCAGAAGGAGGCATTGGGAACGGCACATGCCGTTTGGTGTGCAAGAGAAAGCCTGAAAGGAAAGGTAACAGTGGCTTTTGCCGATACTTTATTCGATGCCGGTTTTTCCATGAACACTGAGGAGGACGGTATTATATGGACGCATAAGGTCGAAGACCCGAGTGCATTCGGCGTGGTGAGAAAGAACGTTGACGGAACGATAAACGGCTTTGTGGAAAAGCCGAAAGAATATGTTTCCAATGAGGCCATCATCGGTATTTATTACTTCAAGTCGGGCGAAAACCTGTTGAGCGAGTTGCAATACCTGATGGATAACAACATAACCAAATCCGGCGAGTACCAACTTACCGATGCTTTGCAGAATATGCTGGACAAGGGCTTGAAGTTCAAGACGGAAAATGTGAAAGAGTGGTTGGACTGCGGAAATCCTGCCGCAACGATATATACGAACCGCAGAATATTGGAATTGAAAGCAGGCAAGGAAAAGCTTGTTGCCGATGATATTGTTTGCAAAGACAGTGTCATCATTCCTCCGGTGTATATCGCTTCCGGCGTAAGCATTAACGCTTGTGTGATCGGTCCGTATGTCAGCATAGGAGCGGGCAGCAATATAAGCGACAGCCGTATAAGCAATTCCATGATAGGCAAAGCGACAACGGTAAGCAAAAGCATGATTACCGAGAGCATGATCGGCAGCAATACAACGCTTAAAGGCAGGGCGGAACGTCTGAGCCTCGGAGATTATAACGTAACAGATTGGGAATGACAGTGCGTTTTAGAGCAATCCTGCTATCGTTCGTCCTCGTTTTTACGTTATACGCATGTTCATCGGGACGTAAGGCAATGAATACAAGTGCGGAACAGGACGACAAAATCACGGCCATGGTTATCGATGCGGCTGTTCAGAAAGAAATAGGCAACATCGATGAAGCCATTGCCATATACGAGAAGATAATAGAACTGCAAGAGAACAATTCTCTTGCCTATTATCAACTTTCGGCTTTGAATTTCGAGAAACGTAACGTAGCTTCGGCGATAGAATACAACGAAAAGGCAATAGAACTCAGTCCGAAAAATCATTGGTACAGAGAACAACTCGCCGAGATTTACCGCCAAATTCGTCAACTCGATAAGGCTGCGGAGCAGTACGAGAAACTCTTGAAACAAAATCCCGATGCAGACGAATATTACAGCGAATTGTCCGACCTGTATTTCAATGCCGGGAAGTACGACAATACGATAGCCGTGCTGAATCGAATGGAGAAGAGACGCGGAGTGAGCGAAGCGACAAGCATGTTGAAGTATAAATTGTACCAGCAAATGCAACAGCCCGACAAGGCGAAAAAAGAGATGGAGCGTTTGTCGAACAACTTTCCTCAAAACGTGGATTATTTATCCGTATTGGCACAAGCGGCAGTGCAAAGCGGCGATAAAGCAAAGGCATATTCCTATTTCAAGAAAATAGAAGCCATTTCTCCGGAAGACGAAAACAATACCATAGCCCTGATTGAGTATTATGCGGCAAAGAATATGCCGGACAGTCTCGAAATGTACATATCCCGTCTGTGCTTGAACAAGGATGTGGATTTCTCCACCAAAAACATGGTCATGTTGAGCATATACAAAGACGATGTTGACCAAAAGCCGGATGTTTTTGCCAAATACCTTGCCCATTTGGAAAGCATGAGGGAATTGCATTCCGAACAGGCGGAATTGTGGCAGTTCCTGAACATAGGTTATATGAGAAATCAAAACTATGTTTCTGCGACTTTGACTGCCAAAAGGTGCATCGAACTCGGCACGAATGATTATCAAACGTATCAAAACCTCTTATTCTCGCAGAGTACCTGCGAACCGGCGGACAGCATAATAGCAACAGCGGACAAAGCAATAAGGTTGTTTCCGCAACAGGCTGTACCGTATTTGTTCAAAGGGGTGAACCAGTTGGTGAACAAGAACTATGAGGGAGCGATAAAAACTCTCTCCGACGGGCTTGCCCGCAGCAGGGACAATAAAGCCCTTATGGAAGACTTCTATCTTAATCTTGCAGACGCATACCATGAAAGCGGAAACAACGATAAGTCGTATGAATATTATCAAAAAGCCGTTGACTTGAATCCCGACAACATTCCGGCTTTGAATAATTATGCTTACTACCTGAGTCTTGAAAACAGAGACATCGAAAAAGCCGAAGCAATGGCAGAAAAAGCACATAAAGCACAGCCCGACAATATCACATACGCCGATACCTACGCATGGGTTTTGTATGTGGCAGGCAAACACAGCCAAGCCTTTCAAGTGTTTGAAGCGTTCCTGCATAATCAGGCTGAATGGAGCGAAACGGTGAAACAACATTACGAGACAATCAAACAATCCGTCGGACGATGAGGTGGAAAAAATGTATTGCGGTAGGCGTGCTTGTATCCGTGTTTTGTTCTTGCGGTGTTTTGAAGAACAAGCGGCAAGACATTGTTGCCGATGTCAAATCGCAACCGGCAAAAGAGGAACAGACCGTCCCGTATAAAACATTCTCCGCACAGTACAGCGGAAAGTACAACAGCATTCCTTTCAAAGTGCAGGTAAGGGCAAGTCATGACAGCATAATATGGGTGAGCCTTACAGCCTTGTTCCAAGAAGTGGGAAGAATGCAAATAACGGCAGACAGCGTTTATGTGTTGGATAAAATCAATTCCGATGCGTATATAATTTCCAAGCAGACTGTCGAACGATTAAGCGGATACAAACCAGATAATGCGGAAATCGAAAGGATTGTTACGGATACGACAAATATGGAGAAAACGTTCGACATCGGACTTTTCGGCGGAGCGAAAGTGAATATGAAGAAACAAGTGCTTTCTCCCGATACGCAGAACATGGAAATCGAAGCAAAACATGGAGGCAAGGCTTATAAAGTCAGGTTGAACCGCACTTCAATCAAGTACGACGAACCTCAACAATATCCTTTCACCATACCGAACAAATTCAGCATAGAAAGAAGATAATGGCAGACAATTACGTAACGGTCGAAGGTCTGACAAAAACATACGGAGAGAAGACTCTTTTCCGCAATTTGAGTTTCGGAATAAACAAAGGTCAGAAAACGGCTCTTGTGGCTGCGAACGGAAGCGGCAAAAGCACTTTGATGAAAATATTGGCAGGCAAAGAGACCTGCGATGAGGGAACATTGAGTTTCAGAAAAGACATCAGGGTATCTTATTTGGAGCAACACCCGTTGCAAGGCGTGAATGCAAGCATCATGGACGTGCTTTTCGACAGCGATACCCCATTGATGCAGGCTGTGAAGCGTTACGAACAGGCTCTTTATGCCGTTCGCACCGACGATTGCCCCGCGACGCAACGGCAACTCACCGATGCGATAAGCGAGATGGACAGCCTGAACGCATGGAACTATGAAAGCGAAATCAAGGAAATGCTTGGACGGCTGAATATAACCGATTTACAACAAAACGTCGGCACCCTGTCCGGAGGAGAAAGGAAGAAAGTGGCGTTATGCACCGTTCTGATAAGCCAAAGTGAAGTTTTGTTGCTTGACGAGCCTACGAACCATTTGGACATAAAGATGATAGAATGGTTGGAGGCTTATCTCGGCACGTCAAATCAAAGTCTGTTGATTGTATCTCACGACAGATATTTCATAAACAACGTTTGCACCGATATTTACGAGCTTGGCGAGGAGGGAATGGACAAATACAGGGGCAATTTCGAGTATTACCTCGAAAAGAAGGACGAGAAACGTCGCCAACAGGAGAGCGAACAAGCCAAGGCAAGGAATTTATATAAGAAAGAATTGGAATGGATACGTCGTATGCCGCAAGCTCGTGGCACGAAGTCCCGTTCACGAATAGAAGCCTTCGAGC
>UQXW01000014.1 GCA_900545215.1 uncultured Bacteroidota bacterium | reverse complement strand
TTTTTCGCTTGCAACGAGCGTCCGTAACGGACTGAACGCTACCCATTGCATCTTCATAAAAAAACAAATTATCCTTCCGAGAAACCGTATCGGTACTATCCTTGGCATAAGGCATCACAGCATACCTTGAAAAGCCCACACCCTCCGAGGGCAAATCATACCTCTTGTTTTGGTTCTTATCATCCAAAATCAACAACCTGTACGTGCCGGCAGCCAGATTGGAAAACGAAAAATGTCCCGTGCTATCCGTTCGTGTGATATAATCGCAATCTTTGTCATATAAATTTGCCAAAACGGTATCTGCATATAACAGCACCAACTTATCGGCGACGTTTTTCAGCGAAAAGCCCTCAACGACTCTGCCTTCATAGAACAAACTGTCTATTTGAGAACCTGTGGAAAAAGCATACTTGAAATTCTTCAACCGATTACCCTCGTTGAAATCCGTTATCACATCTGCGAAATCGAAAATATAAGTGGTATTCTCAGCCAACGAATCCAAACCTTTCACATAAAGTTTCTTCAATTTGGCTGAAATCTCCGGCTTTACTCTCAAAGGAGGCGACACCAACAACTTTTGGTTCACATTATCCAAAACTATATATTCATCGAACTCCACCACAAAGCCCCTATCTTTGAAATTCAAGCTGTTTTGCTTAGGAGTGGCGTTCATTTCTTTCGGTGGAATTCTGTCCACCGCCCCACCACTCGGAGTAACAATCCTTGCACAAGCGGCAAAGAGCAAAACAATCGCCAAAAAGCCTATTCGTCTAATCATCATTCCCTATTTCAATACAACAACATACCCTGTAAAATCATGCAATCTTTATTCTCGGGTCGAGAAACGCATAAACAATATCCGTCAATATGTTTATAATGACCAACATTATACATATAACAATCAAAGCCCCCATAAGAACAGGGAAATCGTACTTCTCCAAGCTATCGACAATCACAACGCCAACTCCTTTCCAATCGAAAATATATTCGACAAAGACAGCACCGGCGAGCAAGGACGCAAACCAACTGCTTATCGAACTTACAACCGGATTGAGCGTATTTCGCAAAGCATGATTCTTTATTATTTTGGACATCGACAAACCCTTCGCCTTGGCAGTCCTTATATAATCCTGCTGCAACACCTCTTTCATCGTGCTTTTCGTAAGCTCGCATATAACGGACAACGGTCTTATGCCGAGCGTAACAGCCGGAAGGATTATATTCTTCAAATCCACGTACTCTCCCCTGCCGAAATCATCTACGCCATACAAACTTCCGAACATCGACAAACCCGTATAATCCGCCAAAAGAAAAGCGAATATCCACGCTATGAGGATTGCCGCAAAGAAAGAAGGCAAACTCATACCCAAAGAAGTAATCAGCAGAATGGCTTTCTCGATCCACGTATCCTTATATATAGCCGCAACGGAACCGAACAAAACTCCGAGGACAAAAGCCATCGTTATGCTCACCAGAGCCAGCAATATGGTATTCGGGAAAGCCTCCGCAAGAATGGAAGACACACTTCTGTCCGACTGATAACTTCGTCCGAGTTCCGGCAACTTGAAACCTAAGTTCCCTTCATGGTCAATCCCGACAGGGCTTAAATCATTCAAATACCTGAGATAACGAATACCAAGAGGCTTATCCAAACCAAGTTCCTTGTGAAGCAAGTCTATGCTTTCCTGATCGGCATTCTGCCCGAGCATCATCCTCGCAGGGTCTCCGGGAAGTATGTTGAAGAGTACGAATATCAAAGATACGACACCCAACATCACCAACAGACCGTAAGCCGTCTTCTTTAGAATATATGCAAACATCTACTTGAAATACTCCGTCGGCTCCGGCAGATTCCTCCATGACCATTTGTCCGCCACTCTTCCCTTATCGATTTTCACAACTCCCGGATTAGAACGCAACATCGTCTTTATCGCCTTGTCATCAGCCGAATAGAACACAATATTCCCCGTCTTGTACTTTTCCATGAAAGAAGCACAGTTGGCAACCGAAGATGCCGTTACGAATATCACCCTCGCACCATTTTCGGCAGCCTTGTCGGCAAAAGCCAACACCCTTTTCATTCCCTTATCCGAGGCCTTTCTCAAATCGTATGAGCTTATCATGTAAAGCACACTCGAAGTATCGGAAAGAATATCCATAGTCTCATCTTCTTCAAAGCCCAAAGCCTGCAATGAAAAGCCGTCAGCCGCCACGGTATTGGTGTTTTCCACTCTCGAATCCACGAAAGTCCACTCGGAAGCGAAGTTCGGATTTTTCTGATACGCCTCCATCAAATCCTCGGTCTCGAACTCCTTCACCTCTCCTGTTACATTGTTCTTGTAAGTTGCAAAACTGACAGGCGGAACCCTGTCATCACCCACTGCAACCATTTGATTACCTATCTTCCACGCCCTGAAATCGATTACAGGTTCATAAACCGTATTATAAATCGCAAACAGCAAAATCACCAACGAGAACAGAACCGTCAAAAGTTTCGAGTTAATCCGTGAGTTCGCAAAATTCATCTTCCTTTCGGAAAGATAAATTCCTGCCAAAACCAAATCCAACACTATATTCTTCCAAAACGTCTCCCAATTCGTCAGTTTCACCGCATCGCCGAAGCAACCGCAATCGCTCACCCTGTTGGTCAAAGCGTCGATAAAGGTCAAGACCGTGAAGAAAGCCATGAACACCACAGCCGCAGGCTTTACCACCTTACGGAAGAAGCCGAAAAACATCAGCACTCCCACCATGAATTCCGCACAACACAATATCACAGACACCGTAACAGGCAGAAAAGAAATCTTATCGCTCAACCACCCCATCGAAAAGGCAGAAAGATACTCCTCTATCTTATAGGCCGTACCCCAAGGGTCGACAGCCTTCACAAATCCGGAGAACATGAACACCGCTCCGAAGATTACCCTCAATATCGTACTCAAAAGTTTCATCATCATGACAATTTAATACATGCAAACACCGAATAATTCACTATATCCTCGTAACCAGCTTCCACACCTTCGCTGACCAAAGTCCTGCCTTGGTTATCCTCTATTTGTTTCAGCCTGTAAATCTTCATCAAAATCAAATCCGTAATCGAACTAACCCTCATCTGTCGCCATGCTTCGGAATAATCATGATTTTTCTTCTCCATCAAAGACTTCGTGATACCTATATATTTATCGTAAAGCTCCAAAGCCCTCGTCTTTGTCAGTTCCTTGTCGATCGGCTCGTCCTTCAACTCTATTTGAATAAGAGCAATGATACCGTAATTTATCATTCCGATGAACTCCGATACAATTCCCTCGTCCACAAGGTTGACACCGCTTTCCTGAATGCTGCGGATGCGGTTGGCTTTAATGAAAATCTGATCGGTAAGCGAAGGAAGACGCAACACCCTCCACGAAGCACCGTAATCCGAGAGCTTATCCTCAAATAGCTTACGACTTACTTTCACGACATTATCGTATTCCGAACTTGTGTTATTCATAAAAATTATTACCTTTGCTTGTTGAAAATCACTACTATGAAAGAACACGACAAAATTACAAACATTTCCACTAACAAAACATTGCTTTGCGGCAAAAAAATCATCAATCTCTCCACTCCCTTGGTAATGGGAATAGTTAACCTTACCGATGACTCGTTTTATGATGGTGGAAGATACAACTCTTTTGACAGTGCGAAGCAAAGAATTGACGCGGTAGTATCGCAAAATACGGATATAATAGACCTTGGTGCATGTTCCACCCGCCCCGGAGCCGAATTGGTTTCTCCGCAAGAGGAAATCAAACGTCTCCTGCCGGTCATACGTTACGCCAAGGCAGCCTATCCGCAAATCCCCGTTTCAATCGACACCGTTTGGAGCGAGGTCTGCAAAGCATGCGTGGCAGAAGGAGCGGAGATAATCAACGACATATCCGGAGGAAGTTTCGATGAAAAACTCTTCGAGACCGTTGCAGAACTGCAAGTGCCTTACATACTCATGCACACACCCGCAACACCGGACAAAATGCAGCAAAACCCGCACTACAACAATATTTTCCTTGAAATATGCGACTATTTCTCCATACGCTTGAAGCGTTTGCGGGAATCGGGAGTAAAAGACATCATCTTGGATTTGGGCTTCGGCTTCGGCAAAACGGTGGAACACAATTACGAACTGCTGCGTCGACAGAAAGAATTTCAAGTCTTCGGCTTGCCGATACTGACAGGAATATCGCGAAAAAGCATGATATACCGCCCACTCGGCATAACGCCGGAACAAGCCCTCTGCGGAACGACATTCCTTCACGCCTTCGCCCTGCAAAACGGAGCTGACATACTTCGGGTTCACGATGTCCGAGAAGCCAAAGAGAGCATCAAACTATTCGAACTTTACAATAATACAGCCGAATGACAATCCTATCCGCCATACAGGGCTTACCTACCTTCCGAATCACCGACCTGATAGACATATTCGTCGTAGCCCTGCTGTTTTATTACTTTTACAAACTGCTGAAAGGTACAAACGCAATCAGCATCTTCATCGGGTTCATATTGGTCTTCTTTGCATGGAAAGTAATCCGCTTTTTGGATATGAAACTGCTCAGCGAAATATTCGACCAGTTCATTTCCGTCGGCGTGATAGCAATCATAATCATCTTCCAAAGCGAGATAAGGCAGTTTCTCCTCCGTCTCGGTTCCCAAACCCGCAACAGACGATGGCTGAAGCTCCTTCACCTGAAATCGAAAGAAGAAAACAACACTCTCGATGTAACACCGATAGTGCAAGCCTGCACTCACATGTCCCAAACCCTCACCGGAGCATTGATAGTCATCTGCAAGAGCAATCCTTTGGACGCAATCGTTCAAACCGGAGAGGCATTCACCTCGCAGATAAGCTCACAACTCTTGGAGACCATCTTTTTCAAGAACACGCCGCTGCACGACGGAGCCGTCATCATATCGGAGAACAAGATAAAAGCCGCACGCTGCATACTGCCGGTAAGCAAGAACTTGGACATACCCGTCTCGATGGGATTGAGACACCGTTCCGCAATCGGCATAACGGAACAAACCGATGCCATTGCGGTCATCGTAAGCGAACAAACCGGCAAAATATCAGTCGCAAAACAAGGCATGGCACGCCAAGGTCTCACCCCCAACGAACTGCAACAATACCTCAACAAGGAATTCAACGAATAAACCCGTCGCAATCCCCCGACCACACCGACAAATCGCCATTGTGATAACACGCCGACAAAGAAACACCTTGCCCGAAACGCTGTTTCAGAAAAATAAACCTGCGTTCTACGAAAATGAAACGCCGAAAGAATTTTCTCAAACGCCGATTCGTTGCAACATAACGATGTTTCGGTTTCGGCAGGTTTCAGAAGTGTTCTTATCTTGTGGATTCGGAATCGTTTTCGAGGTGTTCTCTTATCTTCCGACTGCCGATTTTCCACATTCTTCGGAAGAAGAGCAGGAACAGAATGAGCAACAATCCGCCGGCGAGTGGTGTCGCTTCGGATATGAGGAATATGGAGTCATATATTGATATACCTTATCGGGTATATTCAGATGAAATAATCTTATAGCAGAAAAGGTATAATGTTGTATATTTATGAACACTCTATCACTATCGGCAACGGTCAAGATGTTACGAAAGCAATATAATATTACTCAGGAAGAGCTTTCATTGAAGTCGGGGGTCGGATTACGTTTCGTTCGAGACCTCGAACAGGGCAAGAGGTCGTTGCAACTTGACAAGGAAAATCAGCTCCTCGATTTTTTCAATTATGAGATGGTGGCAGTGTCAAAAGCAGGTAATCGATGAAGCAGGCGAAAGTATTCTACAAAGACCGGTTGGCAAACAAGCTTATGAAATATTGTCTCTCTTCATTTTTGACTACAACGCAAATCGATACCAAATAAGTCGGAACTTTTTCTACATAAATTCCACCACTGCAATACTTCTTCGCAAATTAAGTGCGATAAAAAAGAACATTCATCAAAGCGGTGTTCCGATTTTGAAAACGGAACTTTGCCTTGACGAATATTCGTGCTGAATCGATATATGCCGGTGTTTCCGGTATTGCTTGCTTATTTGCTTATTATCATCTTCCTCATTTGTTTGTCTTTCTTGTAATACATGGTGTAGTGATAAATGCCTTCCGGCAAATCGAGGTCTTTCAGAACGATGGTATTGCGTCCTTCTCCATAATTGCCTTTAATGGTCTTCAAGACTTGTCCGAGGTTGTTGGTGATAACGAGTGTTGCTTCTCCGGATTCCGGAAGTGTGAAACCTATAGTGGTTTCGTCGGTGAATGGGTTAGGTTGGTTTTGTTCAAGGACAAAGCCTGCTGTTCGTTCTACCTCTTCCAATCCTACGTATGAACGAACGGCATAAGCATGCGTGGTATCGTTCCTATGGTCGGCATCGTATGGGTAGTCCAACCATGCAATAACGTTATACGTTCCGTTTTCACTCTTAGGTATTCGCTGAGAGAAAGTCATATAACGTAACATGTCAGAATTAGGTTCGTCGTACTCCCATGTGAAGTCTTCAACTATTTGGTTTGCATAATCCCCGTTAAGAACTAAATGGGCTCTGACTTGCGTTGTTCCGCCTATCGTTCCTCCGTTATGTGCTGTAAGCTGTACTTTGCAATCCGGTTCGTATGTTTGTTCTATGAATACGGAATCTGCCACACCATCGCGGTATCCCATGTAAAGTACGCTTGTGGTGTCGTTGCTTCTATCGACTTCATCATCGACTGATACGAAAGCGGTAATTCTGGTGTATGGTGCATTGGCTCTCGGAAGTGTTGCTTCAAACTTATGATAGCCGTAAGTACCGGAAGGCAATACATTTCCAAGGCGGTATGTTTCCTCGACGACGTTTTCTCTGTCGCTGCCGAGGTAATAACCTACCGTGATATTTCCTACTCCGACGGAACTACGGTTCATAAAAGCGAGTTGCAACGATATATGGTCAGGATCGGCATCGTCTATGGTTATGTATTTTGCTTCCAAGTCGCGTGTGGTTCCTGTTCCTTCCAATCTTTTATAAACGGTATCATTGTCGTGATAATAGTCTCCTTCAAGTCCTGTCCAACATTTCAAATTGACTGCTCCGAATGAGGAATGAAATCTTTGGTTGAAACGATATACATATTCGTCTCCGTTGTACAAAGGCGGATTGAAATGTATTGTTTCTTCTATTTGCGATGCACCCGGCACTTTATACGCCACCGGCAATTCGCTTACCGGTTCCAATCCGTAGTTTCGGACTTGTATTGCGACTTCTATTTGGTCGTTGGATACGATTTGCGTTGTCGGTGAATTGATGTTGACTATGCCGACATCTTTTTGCAAAGGTCCTATGACTATTTGTTGGCATACGGAGTCATTGTCGGTATAAATGTCGGTCGGATTCAACCTTGTGAATGCACATATTCCGAATGGGTCAGGCGAATCCACGGTAAGGTATGTTCCGGTATTGAAGGTGTATTCGTATGTCGTTTCCGGTTGTATGTCCACGCCTATGAGGTCTTCACAAATCGGTATGTACAATCCCTCGGATATGTAACATACTTGCAAGTTGGTCAATGATGTTGTTCCGTAATTGTGTATGCCTACTCGCGGATAGTAATTAGAACCGTAATTAGGCAGTGCGGTCGGTTCCAAAGTCAAAGATACAACTCCTGCGTCTTGTTCTCTCTTGGCTCTTTGTATTTCGAAGTTGTCTATCGCAAAGCCGTCTTTCTGAACTCCTGCATTGGAACGGAAGACAAAACGGAATTGAAGATTGTTTCCGAACAGGTAATTGACGTGTTCCAAAGAATAGGTTACTTTCGTCCATGACTTCGTGCCGTTGAAGTAGTTGCTATCCGAATTATACCAATTTTCTCCATAACCGTCTTCTTTCGCTCCAAGCAAAACCCATTTGCCCTGCCAGTTGAGATACTCTATGTGCATGCTTGCCGTGTTCACTCCTGCATCGGTTCTCAACATGAAACTCATGGTGTCGGGTTTCACGGTATTGACATCGAATATAGGCGAGTAAAGAATACTTTCGTTGTTCTTAGGGTGCTTGCCGCTAAGGTTGGTTTTCCAGCAATTAGGTTCGGAATAGGCTACGTCTATTGTCGTGTTCGTCTCTGCCGGCGTTCCGAACTGCCAACTGTTAGTAGGGTTGGTCGGATTGGCATCGTATGCGTAGAAGTGGTCGTTACCATCTTCGTCGTCGAAATCGGTTTGATAAGGGACAACGAAGGTGCGGAAGACATACGAGTTAAGGTTTATCGTATCGTTGTCATGAACATTATCACCTGCCACGTCGATATACGCCTTGAAGTTGTTTGCTCCCAAATCCAAGTCCACATTGGCTATGGTTATTTCTTCAAGTTCTCCGCTTGCCAGATTGCCCGTCCAGTTGTAAGTATAGTCTTGGTCGTTATGCTTC
The DNA here is from genome assembly GCA_900545215.1 of uncultured Bacteroidota bacterium. Lineage (GTDB taxonomy): Bacteria > Bacteroidota > Bacteroidia > Bacteroidales > P3 > Onthomorpha. The sequence continues at coordinate 32,806 of UQXW01000014.1, read as the reverse complement.
AAGGTTATGGTTGCGGAATTAAGCGTTTGCAACCCTGCATTTCTCAACACGGCTTTTACGTCTGTTTGTCCGGCAGAGGCAAGTTCACTCGGTGATGTGAAGCGTTTAAGTTCTGCGTTTATCTGTTCAGCCGGCTTGATGATGACTCGATAGTCTTCGACCTCTCCACGCTGTACTTTTTCGCAGGCTGTGAACTCATCGCTTGTTCCGCTTTGTTTAAGGATAACTCTCATTCTTGCAATACCGTTAAGCGTATTGGCAGGAACGTTCAATGTTTTCGACAATACCATTCCGGAGTACACCGTATCGCTTACCACACATTCCGCTGCCGAGAACTCTCCATTTCTATCCCAATCGATGAATACTCTTACCCAACCTCCGACAACTGAGTTCGCATCCATCGATGTGGAATTATCCACATGGACATTCAATTGGTCGGCAACTCCTCTGTATAGAGTAGGCATCGTTATGGTTGTATCAGTAGTGAAGTCGGAATAACCGTTTCCGGAAGGTGTAGTAGGGTTGTCCATAACTCCCAACTGAACTCTCGATATATCCAAACTTGCAGGATTATCGACTGTAATACTGCAATAAACCGTATTACCGTTCTTCGGTTTCACGACCGTTGCAGCTTTCGTCGTATCATTGAGTGCAGTAATATCGCCTGCAGCATCTGTCCACGCCATTATTGAATAATTCTTGCTAAGACCGGACATATCTGCCAATGTTTCGAATGTATAGGTATATTGTTCGTCCGGCTGAACTGTTGCCGTACATGTTTCTGTTACAATAACAGGTTCTGCGTTTGCAGGAGATGTAGGTTTTATAGAGTAAGTTACAGGGAAGTTGCTCAATGGCTGTGTACCGTAATTGGTCAACAAGACTTTAATGGTATCGCCAGTACTCATATATACCCATGCATCTTCCGGAGGATAAACAACTGCCAATGCCGAAGCATCGACTGCTGCTCTCGGATTAACATGAACAGTAACAGCCGTTCTTTCACTTGCACAAGGATATGTTCCGGTTGCATTTACACCGACATAGAAGGTTGTATCTTCAAATAATTGGGAGGTTGTATAGTTCCTTGAAGTATTATAGTTTGTTGGTGCATAAAACGGATTTGCATCGTTCGGTCCGGCATACCATTTTATTGCCAAGCTATTGGCTTGCTCTGCACTCGGATGTCCCCATGTTGCGTATGGAATGTAATCATCTGTTACGGTAGGTGCAGGAGGCGATACTTTGGAATTTACCACCTTTGCGGCAGAAGCGGTATCGTTAAGTTGCTGATTGTCGCCCACTGTTTTCACACATGTCCACAATTTCCACGTTGTATCATTTGCTCCCAAAGGATAAAGGTTGGCAGTAGCGTTGAAAGTATATGTGAGCGAGGCTCCTTTTTGCAGATTCTGATATGGAGTTTGTGTGGTTTGGTCTGTATAAGGGAATGTAAGAGTTTCTGTTTGCGTAAGGTCGGGTCTGCCCTCTATCCAGTAAGACAACTGTATCACATCGCCGGGTTCTATGTTCTTTTCTCCTACGTTCTTTATCTTGGTTTGGATTTGAACATTTGTCAATACACATCGCTCGGTTATAGGTACAGTACCTTCCAGTTTCAAGTCCTTCGCAGGTTTTGAAAGGAAGTGGGTATATGCAGTGTCGTTGATATGCACGGTATCTCCGTCCATTATCGTGTATGCCATTACATAAAGTTCATCTGTGTAAGGGTCGTTGAGCGGTGGTGTAAAGGTTTGGTTGAATGTATATGTGGTCGTTTGCAATGAAGACAACATTCCCGTCCATGTTTCTCTCAAAGTTTGTATGGCTGTCTCGGAATCTTCGGAAGATTTCAAAACAGCGACTATCTCCATTGTGTTTATGCTGTAATTACCGAAGTTCTTCAATTCCACTTCAACGCTCAACGGATCTCCTTCGACATATTCGTCTCCTTCGACAGGGCTTATTATTCTCGGAATACCGGTATCATTACCTGCGAATTGGTATTCGTATGCTCCTATTGTCGGTTTAGGGGAAACAGGTCGGAAATTACCTTCTATATCCGTGGCGACATCATCTACCGGCTCTGCAATCCTTACTATTCCGGTAGGGAAAGTAAGTGCCAAAACAGAATCGTTCTTGAACGAATTTTCAATGCTGACGGATTGTGCGTCCATGGAGTTGGCTGTTTGCAAGAGTGTAAGGTTGGATTTATCGTTTATCCAATATACGAACTTACTTCCGTTGGTGTAATAGTTATTATTGTTGGAAAGGACGACATGGGTTGCCGGCGTTTGTACATACATCGCATATCCCTTACCGCTATTATCAAGGTTATTGTTCTGAACTATTATATTGGAACCCACCTTACCAACAGAAAGACACTTTGAAGAGGTATTGTTACCTTTTGACGGTTCGAGATAAACCGTGTTGTAATACAAACTCAACCAATCGGTGCTGTCAATGTCTATTCCGATGTATGCCAAAGATGAGGACGAATTTCTCGCACCTATCATCGAAATGGAATTGTTTGCTATGATTGCAGGCTGTATTTGTTCGGCATGAACTTCTTTCATCGAGATACCTGTTCTGACTGCCGTTCCTTTCGTCAAATAAAGGAAGTTGGACATAACGCGTGTTGCTCCCGAAAGTCTCTTTAAATCAACTGCCGTAACAATCAATTTTGAAGTATCGGTGGAAAGATGATTGTTCTCTATCGATAGGTTTTCCGCATCGTAAGTCCTTATTCCCGATACACCGAACTCCAAGAAATTATTGTTGTTTATGGAAAGCGTTTTCACCGTATCTGTCGTTGCCAACTGCACTGCGGCACCGATGAAATCGTTTTGACTTATTGTAACATCATCAGTCTTTACAAGGCTTAGCATCGTGCTTCGTGCCGTTTTTGGAGAAACGAAATTCATCATTTTGAAACTGATATTCTCGGATTTTTCCACCGATACCGAGGTATTGGCTGTTGTATCGGCACATTGAATTGTCATGTTCTCAAAATGTATGTTTTCCACCTCACTGAGACTCAATATATATTTATCTTCCGCTCCCGCAGCAGGCGTGTATGTCAGTATTGTTTGTGAATTATCACCTGAAAGCCCGGTAAATTTGATATAGTTGGTTTCAGAAAGCCCTGATATGTTCGGAATATTGATTTGTTCGTTATATGTACCTGCTTTAACGTTCACTTGAACCGATCCGCAAATTCCCGAACTTGTCAAGTCGTTTACCAACGCATTGAAACTACTATAATCATCGGAAGCATCAGGGCCTATGGTTATCGTAGTAACTTCGGTACTGTTACCCATACATGCGGAGAAGTTGCTTACAACCGTGTCGTTGCTTGGCTCGGCATCACAATCTTTCTCGAGCCATACCTTCAATTCTATCGTACCGGAAGCAAAGGTATAGTTACCTATGGTTACCACTTCGGTGCTGTTTTGTGCCAAAGAACCTGTCCACTCATAAACAGGTTGTGCCGTACCGTTGACAGTCCAATGCAAATCAAGAGAAGTCAAAGGTGCAGTACCGAAGTTCTTTATTTCAACTTGTACAGGTGTAGATACTCCTGACATGATGGTGGTTTCCTCCACAGGGGCTACCACCTGCGTCAAGCCGGCTTCGCAAGTAGGAGCAGGTTGAACCTCAACGACAAGTGCTGCTCTTGTACTCTTACAACCGTATTTATCAACGCCGAACTTGACATTAGGACGCTTAGAGTACGTTGCACCCGGATTACCGGTGTATTGGCAGGCATTGGTATTGTTATCGTGATATATTATCGCAGAATTAAATTCTGTGTTTGAATTGTATGTCTTAACCTTACCGGTCGTAACAGTGGTATTGTAACATATCTCGACAACAAGGTTGGACTCTCCATCATAATAGAACGGATTGACAAACGTCATGTCTTTCCAAACATTTGTCATGGCAGGTGTCTTGGTTATGGTTACGTTATCGGAATAAACCTCTTGCAAGCCTCCTACCCATGTTGTCAAAACGTTATCATTTGTCACACCTATCTTGATTGCATAATCGCTCATTGTAACATTGGCTCCTCCGAATGAACCTTGAACCCTATGGACTTTATCAAGCCCTCTCCCATGTCTGAGAGTTCCTCCGCTCTCCAAAGATATTGTTCTTTGACTTGTTTCTTGGAGAAAGCAAACGGTGTAGGTGCATTATCGTTTGTATTCGTTGACGTTCCGGTTCCTATTTCCACGTCGGCATTCGCTGCCAACAAAGCTGCCACATAGAAAGTATCCGTTTCATACAATACAGGCGTTGTATATGTTCCTCTTGAAAGTTCTTGATGTGAAGTCGGGCTGTCATACCACACAAGTGTGTTAGTACTTGTAGCCGTTAACACCTTAGAACTTGCGTACGGAATATTAACATTCTGAACCGCCGGCTGTTGCGGTGTCATCAATGATACGACTTGCATTCTCGCCGTATCATCTCCATGAATATTATCTGCTGCAAGGTTGGCTAAGGCTGTTATTTCAAAAGTCTCATTCGCTGAGACGGCAGACAAATCAAGTGTCTCCGTCAAGGTGTATTCAATCGTATCGAACGGATTTATGGTTCCTGTATATGTGTCGTTCTTCTGTTGTAAGATGGCATTGTTCTTCTTGCTGTAATATTGTATAGGAATATTGGTAACAGGTTGCAAACCGAGGTTGGTAATCTTTACCTTTATCTGTTCTTCATTCAATGTACAAGCACTATCGGCAGAAAGCCCGACAACAGAAACCGCCACTATGCTTGGATTATAAGTCGGTGCATTTTGTATTACTACATTATACGTAGCTTTATGACCCAAACATCCGTTATCCGTATTAACCGTCAATTCATCATTGTATGTTCCTATCGTCATCGGACTTGTCGAAGAAGCTTTTTTCCAAGCTGCCTGTGTAGAGCCGGCAGCAGACGTCCTTACAATTCCGGCTGTATTGGTAAGAGTAAGATTGGCAGAAGAACCTTGCCATACACTTGCAGGAACATTGTGTCCGGCCGCAAAAGTCGCGCCATTGACAGCAACGGCATCTATAACCGTACCTGCTGCATTTTTCAACAAATAACCGGTTTTCTTATCCGCTCCTACAGTACCGGAAGCTATTCCGAGAACACCCTCTGCCGTAACGGCATTTGCATTAACCGGCAAAAGGACAACCGATTGATTTGCTTCCAAGACATAACCTGCAGGGAATGTATAAGTTTTCGTAGGCGATGTCGATAAAGCCGTATTGTTGCCAGAATAATAAACGAACGAATAACCGGTCAAATCTATACTTCCATTACCGAAATTACTTATCTCATAAGCATTATTAGTCGTTACCCATGAAGGCAAAGGAGTTGTTATTCCGTTCTCGACACTTGCATTCTTATTGAACTGCAACTCTGTTATCTTTAACACCGGTATCTCTCTCTTGGCAGAAAAATAGAATGCAGTATCAGCATACAACTGAGTTGTTGTCAGATTATGGGACTTCAAAAACGGAACATCATCGTCCATGCTTTTGAACCAATAGATAGAATCGTTAGAGGATACACTTATGTTTGCACTTGTACCATAGTTCACATTCGTACTTTGATTTGCAAGTGCAGGTAACTGATAGTTCGACAAAATAACGGCTCTCGTTGTATCATTGGTGTTCACCGTATCGGCTGCGAGAGATGAAAATGCTGTCAAAATCATTCTTGTATCAGCGGAAACAGCTGCCAAATTTGCAGACTGGGTAAAAGTAAATACATAATCGGTATTCGGTGCTATTGCATGCGATATCAAACCACCGTTAACCGCAACTCCGTTATCGACCTTATAATACATTCTGGCTGTATTGGCAGGAATGGTATTTGAACTTATATTCTTATAACGAACACTTACTGTTTCTTGCCCGAAATCACAACTCGAATATGCCGGCATTCCATCAACCTCGCTATAATCTCCACTACCTATCTCGACCGATGTAACAAATATATTACTTGTCGGAGGTTCAAACTCCAAAGCACCTATACATGTATTCGAAGTAGGCCTGCTTCTTCCGAAGAAGTCATCTGTAACACCTGCAATCGGAGTACCCTTGTAGCAAACGAATGTGCTTGTCGTATGCAGATTGTTCCACGCCATAAAGAAAGGATTTTCCGTATAATAGGAATTCGTTTCCCCGCTGATAGTTTCCCATTGCTCGGTCGTGGCGACATTATTGGTATTGAACTTAAACAATATGTCGGAGGAGGAACCTGCTACCTTATAATACATATTGTTCGATAAGGTGAAAGATGTACTTGCATTATTTTCCGAAGTTCTTTCCCATATTGCAAACCCCATTCCTTCGGATACGACTATATTGTTCTTAACCACCACACCTGTACTTGCCTGTCCCTGACTGCCGAGGCTTAAAGCCGTAGCTTGTTTTCCTGTAATTCCGGCATCGGACGCATATATATTATTGTACACTATCGATACATTCTCACCCGACAAGAATTTGATACCCGAAAGATGTATGTTCACAACACCCTCGTTGCTATTCTTGATGCTTATTTTGTTGTTGGCTATCTTTGAATTACCTGCACCGATTTGCGAAAGGCTTATTGCCGTTATTTTTTCCAAATCGAATATGTTCTTGTTTATATCGAAATTTTTGGAAGCCTGCAACATGATAGCATACTTCTCTCCACCTACTGTTGTAATATCCGGAGACGAACTGAAAACATTACGGCTCACTATCAAACCATCATTATATTCTGCATATATAATATTGTCGGAAACCGTCTGCGAACCTCCAATCGAAACAGGTTCATAATCGAAAGTCGTGTTCTTAATCACAATGCCGTTTGTCATCGATGTCGGCGACAAACCTTTTATGTTGACAACCTTATCTGCAACTGCCGAGAAACAACAACTGTCTATCGTTACATTGCTTGCTGCGGATAAATCCAATATAGCTGTCGGCTTCAAGTTGCAAACAGATTGGGTTTGCTCTGTTCCGAAAGTAATCGACGATGGGAAGTTACATTTTTTGAATTCTATATGATTAGATGTTTGAGACAATTTAACCACACTTCTTTCGCTCATGGCGACGGAATTGTTATCCATGTAACTCTTGGCAGGAAGGAAAGTCAAATTCTCGAACCTCATATATTTACAGCCTGATAAATCAAAAGAGGTATTTGCTCTAACGGTATCATTTACATAAAACCTTACCGGTTCATTCGTTGAAGAGGTAAAGGTTATCATATTCGTTGCACTCGCCCCCTGTATTGTGGTCGGAAATTTCAATATATCTCCACGAACACCATCGGCCCCCTGTTCTACCTTTATCGTAACAGGAGCTCCGACACCACAAACTTCCAAAACTTTGAATGCCTGTGAAAAGTCGTCGAAAGTTCTCGTCTCCGGAACTCCTTGCACATTACCTATGGCATAAACCCCATTCATCGCACCATCGCATGAAATAATGTCATACGTAATGGTATCATTCAAAGTATTCCAATCTATATCAGGAGGCAAAACATTCGTCCATGCCGTTACATGTCTATAACCTGCCGGCAAATTCAATGATGAAGTTACATTGAAAATCGTCGAATCCCCCGGATCAAGCGTTCCATTCCATGTTGCGTTGCCTGTGGAACCGTTATCCGCCAAGAAACTTACCTTTACTTGCGACAATGGCTCCGAACCGTCATTTCTCAAATACACTCCGAAGTTTGAATTTGTATTTGCACTAATTTTCTGATTTGCCGGTGTCGCCAACTTTTCCGACAAAGCCGCATCAACCGGCAAAACGCAATTCTTCAAGAAGTCGAACTTGTAATTGACCTTGTAATTTACCATACCATCAGCAGTGTTGAAAGGTGCCGAACATGCCTCCAAGTATGATGTTCCTGTTTGCGTAAATTGACCTGTTCTATTATTGCCCGTAGTGGAGATACACTCGACTTTTGTTGTACCACCGGCACTTGGAGCCGGTCCCCAACACGTCTTTATCATTATATCGCTTTCACCGTCCCACAAGAAAGGCTCATCAAACTGTATATAATGTTCCCCTATCGGAGGAGCCACAAAACTCGGATTTGAATAAACACGCGTCAAAGTAGTCGCAGAGTACAAATACCCTTGATCCAAAACCCAAGCAGGGTCGATGTTACCTATAGACAAAGAAAAGTTCGGCATCACGAATCCTGCTGCCGACTGTGTTACATTATAATATAGTCCGCCTATTTCACCTGCACCGAACCCTGCCTCTCTCAACTCCTCTGCCGTATATCTCATTTGGAACATGGAGGCCAACTTATTCGTCGGAATCATCAATTCCTGATTACTCGTTTGCGTCTCTTTGATTTTCTTCGTTCCCTCATAAGGTCTTATTATCGTATATCTATTGTATGTACCGTAAACAAAAGGATAACGCACCTCATTGCCCTTTGCATCTTTTGCCAACACTTTCCAATAAGTGGTTTTTCCGAAACCGTTAAAAGGGATATTTCCCTCGTATGTAGAGTTTGCAGCATCGACCAATGTCATATTCACTTCGGTAGTAGAATACACCCCGTTATCATCAGCCTGTTTGAACTCTATCTTAACAGCATCGGCCGCAGTCGACATTGCACCACCGGCATCTCTTATCTGCATCTGCACCAATACATCGCTACATGTAGGATAATTAGAAATGTTCGGAGCTTTCACTACACTTCTTATCTGAGGAATTCTCACCTCATCACCGGCCACACTTGCCACATACAACCTCACATCATCTATAAACCAACCTGAAAAATTGGCAGCCGCACCGCTCGAAGCCGGCAACACGAATCTGAACTTGACGGTTGTTGCCGAAGAGGTCAATGTCGAGTACAAATAGAATACCTCATTTCTCCAATATGTACTATCCAAATCAGCAACATCTATATTGCTGTTTCCTGTCCAATATGAAACCTTCTTGAAACTACCATCGAATCCGGAAGCCCCCGAACCATAACTCGGATCATAACAACTTGGGTTTACAGGATTTTGTAAAGTCAAAGGAGTCCACGTTCCATTAGGTTTCAACACCTCGACCCTACCGCCATTCTGATTATTCAAAATCGGGATATGGCTGAACTCCAACCTTGTTGCACAACCCGGTTGAATTGTAAATTCCGGAGAGGTTATCATTATCTCGCCGGCAGTCGGCTTCATTCTCAAAGACTTTTCTCCGGTAGCCGCAAGGTCGTTATAGATAAACACATTGCTCTGATCCGACACAGTCCAACCGGCAGGAATACCATTTTCAAAATCAACATGAGTAAGCAATACCGGTCCATTTTGAGTAAAGCCACACAAAGGCAACAACATCATGAACAGCCCTGTAAAAAATAGCACTCTCTTCATATTCAAAACATTTATCATTCTAAATTCCAAATCTTTAATCGCAAGAGCAAGAAAACAAGCCCTTCAATCCAACTCGCAAATATACAATAAATTCTGCTTCCTGCAAGCCTTTTGGCGAAAATAAAGACACTCAGCCTCGAAGTAAGGTTAGTTATCAAAAGTTAAACAGCAAATCTGTCACCCTTTTTCTCTGAGACAAATACGGATAATATCATCAAAAGTGCATATCTTTGCAATATGAAAAGAGTTGCATTCCTATTCATCATTTTGACAAGCGTTTTTTGTACAACACTGTTTGCACAAAGAGACAGTTTATATATGTTCGAATTCAACATCATGCCCAAGCGACACACCGTTAAGGTATATCTCTACACAACAGACGGAAAAATCGACACTCATCAACCTTTCCAATATTTTTACGGCAATTCCAAAGTTCCCATACCTCGCAAGGACATTCCGAAAGAATGGCGGATAAAATTGAAACGCAACAAAAAGATGAACGAATACTCATATACTTTTCATTACCCTAAACTCGAAGGAGTGAAGTCATACGCCAATTTCGACCCTATACATAAAGAATATTTCTTCTTCACGCCACTTGAAGGGAAAAACATGTATCGAATCATCAAAATGATTTACGAGTACAACGACGAGAAGAATAGCAAACTGCAAAACCTGAAACTCATCTACGAGAACATAGCAACGGGTTCGATAAAGATAAGAGAACACAAACAATAGAACAATAATATCAGCATTATGAGAAAAATACTTTTGACATTGATTTTGGTTGCAGGCACGGCAACAATCACCGATGTACATGCACAAAGAATAGAAGAAGCCTGCGAAATCATCGGTTCAAGCATAAAAGACAACCAATACAAAGAATTCGCTATAGACGGCTCAGGCTTTTTATCATATATATGGAGTGGCAGCAAGGATTCCGAAACCTGCATGAACATCGATTTGATACAAATCACCATATCGAAAGAAATCACCCCCACCGGTTACAAAGTATGGCTTAACTGCATAGACGGCGTAAATTGCATAAGCGAAAAAGGACGAGTAGGAAACGATGAAAACTTCTACGGCGAGTACAATAAAACCTACCTTCCTGCAAAAAGCGAAAACGAAATGAACGCTATATACACCCAATTGGATTACCTGCTCCGTCTCGCCAATGAAATAAGATAGAACGCTCATACGAAAAAATCACAAAGCCATCCATATTATCGTCTTCCGCTTCTGTATTAACCACAACAACATTTCCGTTAAATAACCACATAATACGCCTACACCCCTCTGTCAATAGATAGCACCAAACATATATCGTTCTCACCCGTACAGGCTGTCGGGGTGGGTGCTGCTTTCTATGTATGAGTGGTATGTGCGTACGGGACGACCGAGGTTGTCTGTCTTGATGCGACCGCTTGTTACTCTTTGCTTTTGTCCTTCAACGCTCTTGTCTTGTTTCTGCTGTATGTGCCTGCCTATGGCGTCGCTGATGTCGATGCGTTGTCTCTGTCCGTTCCGGTCGTGGCAGGTGGTACGTACCCATGGACTGTTGGCGAGTGTTCGCCAGTCGTGTGCCTCGGCTCCGGTGCTTAATTCCCGAAGGTCGCTGTATTCGTAGCTGATGGCGGGGCTTGTCTCCCCGAACAGGTGGAGGCTCTCGAGCCTGCCACGTACGTCGTAGGTGTATTGCCTATTCATACTTTTTTTTACGGAAAATGAGAATATAATGTATAGTTTGATACGATCTTGTTTTCATTCTTTGAGCTGAAATAACTCTATTTCCTCCGGAGTAGGTGTATATGTTGATTTTTGAGGATATACCCAGTAAGGTTTCTTTGGTATTTTTAATTCTGTCGGCAAGCCAACCAAGCCTTTATACCAATATCCAATGACCTTATATGGTTTTTCATCTTTACTCTTTTTCATTTTGGGAAAGTAAAAACCGTTATTTACCCAACAATCTTCATTCTTTTTCTTATCTATAGGTATCAACTTATTTCTCTTGATTAGCAGGGGAAATTCATCCAAAAACACAGTAAAGTCCAAAAGAGACAACTTCGTTATTTTGATTTTATAAAATAATGTATGAAAAGCATAACAAGTGGGGAGTTTAAGTCTATCATAGATGCCCCTATTTAACAAGACTACTAATGTTCTCCCATAGTAATCAGATATAAATATTTCATTTGTTTCTTCATTATAGTATTCTACAAAACCTTCTCCCCACAGATAATATCTATCTCCTTCTTTTATATACTCTTTCATGAATAAGTATGATAATTTGTGTTGAAATTTGAGCATATCCTCTCTACTTATCTCTTCTATTTCATATTTTCTTTTGGGGGTTGAATTCAAGAACAAAGTATCTCCATTTCTATGATAGAAACCGGTACTTGAAACGCCATCTAAGTTATGTCCATAGACCGAGATGCAATACATCGAATCGTTCATGAATGTCAATTTTCCGAAATCGTCTTTTCCATAATAGTACTCTTGTGCATTGCCATATTGAGGGAATACACAATAAAAAAGCATCACAAGGCTAAAAACAATTACCTCATTTATTCGGAGTATTAAATACGCCTCCATCTTCTCTTTTAAAGCTAGGTTCTTTTCCAAGTTTTTCATAATATGGTTCTAATTTGAAATCATCTGATTTGTTTAGTTCAAGTTTGTTATGGCATTCGATATTCTTTTCGGAAAATATTTGCCCTCTTTTACCCGCCTCCATTTCGAATCGTTGGCAATTATTTGAATTATAACCACCGCCTCTTTTATATGCAAATCCCAATCTACCTTCATAATACTGGTATGCATGTTTTAGTTCGTGCGCCAATGGGTCTAAAAACGAACAAACGCCTCGTCTATCAGGATTGATGTATATATTAATCTTTCGTTTTCCATTATCCATTCCTGCAAACTCTAACTTCCCTTGCACACCGTAATCTAATTTTCTGTCTTGCCTAATAACATACAAATTAAGGTAAGGCGATTATCTTGGCTTGTACCAATTATGTCCTATCTCAACCCATTTTATCTCTTTATCTTGTTTTTGCAACTCTTTTTTATTGACAAATCTAACCAACGCCAACGTTTCAACATCTCTCATATAAACAAACACATTTCCAATAGTATCTACTTTCAGACGTGGTACTCTATATTTTATAAATGTTAGTGCTAATTGTTGAAGTTTTAGGGTATCTGCCTCAACGTGGTGTTCTGCCATCCAATGTGCTTCTATTATTTGGTGACTTATTCTGTTCAGCTTTACAAAATAACACCTAATGTCTGAAGTGTCGCTAATAAGATGTGGTGCCGTTATAAAAATAATTGGATTTCTTTCACTATCCACGCTTCGAATAAAGATAGAAACATTTTTGAACTGAGAAAAATCTTCAAATTCATATTTAGCAAGAAACGCTTTTTCTGCAGATTGTTCAATGCAACTATTAAAACATAACATTATAAAACAAATAATCACTAGCAACTTTGTCATATTCTTTGAATTTAGTAACCATTATCTCTAAATTTTGATGAATCTACTATAACATGATAGTACTTATTCTTGTAGTCGTGTTTATTAGCATGTTCTACTCCCTTTTGTATAGAAAATTGATCATCTCTGGAATCAAATTGTCGTTCATAACCATTAGATGACGGATTTGTTAAACTATTCCAATGAGCTCCCATTCTTAGTTCCAACGAAGTTAAGCCTAATGCTCTCCCTGCTGCACCAAATAAAAAATTTCCAAAGTTCATATGATTATGAGCTACTCCATCAACCAAGAATAACATTGACGATGGTTGATACAATGGGTCTGGGCTTGCATCCGGATATTGAACATATATTCCTGAAATCGGACTATAAGAAAAATCAAATTTGCCATCACCCTGACCTTCTTTTTTTATATAATCATATCTATTAATCAAATCATTATTTGCGACTTTGTTTTCCTGATCAAATGCACCAGCTTTTGACAACATGATTATAATGTCGTTTTCTTGTACGAAATAAACTTTACTTATTATTCCATTTTTAAGATCGTATACATCATTTTTGGGGTCAGCAAATTTGAATGATTGAATAACGTTCCCATTACCATCAATAATACGACCTTTTCGCCCGTACAAAAGATTATGCCACCAATTATCCTTTATCGTTCGTAAATAGTTCCCATTCTCATCAAATTCCGAAATACTTCTTCCATCTGGATCGACGAGAATGACGGGATTATCCGCACAGTAATTGTACGGGCTGAGGCTCGGATACTTGTCTGCCATAGGGTCGATGCTCAACCATTGACTTATATCGCTGTCATAGTACCTCGCTCCGTAGTAGTGCAATCCGCTCTCGGGGTCTTTCTCCTTGCCGTTGTACTTGTAGCGGGAGAGGTAGTTCGGATTGTTGTGTACATCCACCCAGTCTTCTCCGTACGGCAGGTAGTTCAGCGTCTGTGTGATTGCTCCTGCTTCATCTGTCAGGTATGCACTGCTGCCCAAGTGGTCGCCTTGATAATAGAATGCCGGCTCGGCTTCATCTCTGCCTAATTCGTTTTCCATGATGGTCTTGTACGGGTCGTATTTCAGGTTGTGTTCCACCTCCGTTTCCATACACCTGCCGAACGTCTCCTTCATACCCTGATACTGTTGCTCGAACAGTTTATCATATTCATCTCCTGTAATCGGCTTTATTCTGTCGTTTATGTCATCTTCCGTTCTGCCTGTGAACCCGCCGCCCAACTTGCTGCACACCCTCCTATCTCCTTCGAAGTAATGTTTGGTGTAGCCTTTGCCGTTTATGGTGATAAGGCTGTTTGCATAAAGTACCGGACTTTGCAATATCGGTCTGTGGAACGTTATACCGTTCTGGGTGATGTTTATGGTCGTGCCGATATAGCGTACATATCGTTCTCCCGATGTGTTGTAACCGTAATAAGCCGCTCTGCCTTTGTCTGTTCCTTCGTTCATTTGTACGTATGCTTGCATGCGGTTGTCTTCTGTCCAACACATCTTGGTGTTCGTCTTGTTTTGTTCGTCGTATCTATCGGTCATATTCCCTTTCCCGTCCCATTTGTAATATTTGCTTAGTCCGCTTTCTTCGTCATATATGCTTTCTATCGTGTTCGGTTGGTCGTTGTTGTAGTTGTAGGTGTATGCTGTGTGAATGTCATGTATGCCGAGTGTGTTGTTTAATTTACGACTGTGGGTTTGTTTTTGTTGCATTTTCCCGTTTGCGGTGTAATTATAGTGGCTTTCATACCACAGGTCGGTGCCTTGGTTGTCTATGTTGCCTTTGGAGTATGTCAGGCGGTTGAGGGCGTCGTATTCGTAGTATTGTGTTCTGCGGTTCTGTCCGTAGTCTTCTATGTTCGTCAGGTTGCCGTTCCGGTCGTAGCTGTAGTGGTTGTCTTGAAGTACTGCCCCGCTTTGATGGGATAAGTTGGTCATTTGTTTCAAGCGTAGGGTGACGGGGTCGTAGATGTAGTGTGTTTCCACATCATTGCCTTGTATCTCATATATGCGGTTGCCGTAGTGGTCGTATCGTATGTCGGTAAGATACTTCGTTATTCGTCCGTTCTTGTCTCCTATGATGCTTGTCAACCCGCCGCCTTGGTCGTAGTCGTAGGTTACTTTTTCTCCGTCGGGGTATTCTATGGTGTTTATTCTGCCCCACCTGTCGTAATTCCAGAGTGTTTCCAAATTGATGGTGTGGCTGCTGTATGGTTGCACGAGGGTGTGGCGTTCATGGTCGATGTTGCCCATGCGGTCATACCTCTGCTCCTTGATGCCGCTTGCGTCTTGTATCTTGATTACTCTCCCGCTTGCATTGCCGTCTGTGGGGCTGCCGTATTCGTAATGGCTGTCGTTCCAATATCTCTCGCTGTATGTTTTGCTTGTCAATTGGTCGTAGTTGTATTTGTAGCTGATGTGTTCGCCTTGGCTTGTTTCTATGTCGGTGATGTGTCCGGCAGGGTCGGTGATTGCTGTCGGTTGTTGTTTGTTAGACATCCTCTTATTACCACCACTTTTTGATTTTGATATAAGCTTTATCTTCAAAATTCATTTTTTTGAAGATATAGAAGTCTTTATATTTAGACACATCACAGAGCTCATCCAAATCAACTTTATTATCATTTCTTAAATCAAATAACTCTTTTGTGAGACTCAAATAATACTTATTCCCTTGCTTCGTGATAGCTGCTTCATATAGTCTGTAATCATACCTGACAATAGCCTTACCTGTACTCTTATCATAATGATGAAATTTCCACAATGTAGGTACATCTTTCAATTTGATTTCGGTAATCTTGTTTGTTTTGTAGTTGTAGATATATGGCAACTCCTCAAAATCGCCATGATTACTGACAAGAAAACCCGTAACAAGCAACACTTCATCGTCAGAAAACGGAAACATATAGCCTTCAAATTTATCCGATGGTTTTCGTAACTTTGTTGTTTTTCCTGTCAAAACAGAATAATGACATAAATAAGATATCGTATCGATATAAATCAAGTCTTGATTATTATGAATTATATATTCACTTTTGAGTTCAATCAATTTCAAATCCCTGATGCGATTAAATATCGGTATTCTGCTACCATTATATTTGGTCGCATTATCAAACGGATATTCGGAGCAATAGTACTGCCGTGTCTTATAATCGTAGAAATATAGAGTATCATCATCAATTCCCATATATAATCTGGAATAAACGTCACTTCTCAGATTAAAACTGTCCAACATTCGTATCGTATTATCCTCTGCATTATAGAGACATATCAAATCCTTTCTACCAGGCATAGAAGTCTCTAATGTACATATACAGAACTTTTCATTAGAGTACGGATTGATTTTTGTCTCAACTCTTAAGGAATAACTATTTGATATATTTATCTTTTTAGCCTCCTCGAAATCAGCATTGCTCTGAGCTTTGCATTCTATATATCCATTTCCAATCATGGAAACAAGGATAAGTGTCATCAATTTTTTCATCTATTATTCTCTCCAATGTGTTCTATTGAATATACCCAATGTGGCTTTTGTGGTAAATTATACCCGTTTGGTAAATCTATCAACCCTCGATACAACATCGTAATGACTTTAAACCTGTTTTGCTTCTTTTTCTTTTTCATTTTGGGAAAGTAAAAACTGTTATTACCCCAACATTCTTCATTTTTCTCTTTATCTATTGGTATCAATTTGTTCTTTCTAATCAAAAGAGGAAATTCTTCTAAATAGACATGCTCTTGCCAAACATCATTATCAAGTATTTTGATTTTATAATACCGTTTCGGAAGCTCTTTGCCAATTCTAAACCTGTAACTATATACACTATATTTAATTACAATCAAGTCTCCCTTGTAGAAAAAGTTAGAGCCTAAAAAGACTTCTGTTGGGTCATCACAATTCTGAATTCCAACCCACTCATCTATTTGATAATAGCGTTCTCCTTCAACTCTATAATGCTTAATGATGTATCTTGATGTGCAATTGCTATTAAGCGGTTCTTGCTCTGAACATTCTATAAGTTCATATTTCCTTTTACAAACCGAATTCAAAAACAAGGTATCCCCAATTCTATGGTAGTGACCAATGTCATAAAAGATGTTTGGTGAACACGTCGGCATTTCATAGAATGAAATAGAATATGTTGAATCGTTCTTGATTACCAATTCGCCAAAGTCACCTTCCCCATAATAATATTCTTGTGCATTACTGCTATCAGGAAATAAGATGAAAGCCATCACAGTGGCTGTAACTATTTGAGCTATTCTCATTATGGCTTTTCTTTGTTGTTTTACTCTGCAAAGTAAAACGAAATTATTGAAACTGCCAAATTTTCTTTTGTTTTTCTCTTTCATAGTGCGAATCTATCAATTTTTCTATCTCAATTTGCATCACCAAATAGCGAATTTATGCGTTTATGCCATTGCTTCCTTGATTGCAATACAATACAAAATTATAAGAGTTTGCTATATTTTTTCGCGTTTCGGAGTATTTTCAATCGAAATGTTGTTTTTCATATAGTGAAATAGCCTCTCACATCAAAAAAAACAACATTTCATTACTTCCGAATAAGTATCGGATAAAACAAGACCTCATTTCTTTATGGCAAATGAATGATAATCTTTATCTTTGCAAACTTAATATGGATAGTATTGGAGATGATAACAAGTGCGATTAAAAAAGGAATATTGTTTTATGCCGAAGTATTGCTTTTATGCTGTGGTCTGCTTGCACAGAATAAAAGCCTGCATTGCCGCGAGCTGTTTGAAACGGCTAAAAAGTTCTACTCGGAAAAAGGGCAATATGAAAGCAGGGAACAATTCGAGGAGGTATTCGACTGTGATGACGAAACCGTCAGGCGGGAGGCACTGAATTGGTTGGTTGAACATAGCACAGGCGTTTTCAACGTAAACGGTGTTAAGTTCAAAATGGTGAAAGTGGAAGGCGGAACATTTCTGATGGGTGCTACGATAAAACAAGATAAATATGCTGACAACGATGAAAAGCCTGTTCACCATGTTACACTTTCGGATTACTTCATTGGGCAAACAGAAGTAACACAAGAACTTTGGCAGGCGGTAATGGGTAACAACCCTTCGTTCTTCAAATGCAGAAATTGCCCTGTGGAACAAATAAGTTGGGAAGATTGTCAGGCATTTCTCGGCAAATTAAGAGAATTGACCGGTTTGCCGTTTCGCTTACCCACCGAAGCAGAGTGGGAATATGCAGCAAGAGGTGGTAACAAAAGCCGGAATTACAAATATAGCGGAAGCAATAAAATCGAAGAAGTGGCATGGTGCGAAGCCAACAGCAACAACAGAACTCACAAAGTCGGGACAAAAGTTGCGAATGAACTCGGATTATATGATATGAACGGCAATGTGGCAGAATGGTGCAACGATTGGTATGGAGAATATCGGGATTTTCCACAGATGAACCCGAAAGGTACAGAAGGAAAAGAGCAACGAGTTTACAGAGGGCGTGCATGGAATTACACGGGAGAAAGCATGCGCATATCTCATCGAAATTGCGATTATCCCAAGCAAGCAAGTTTCAACATAGGTTTTCGCCTTGCTCTCTGATTGCATTCATCGGCAGCTTGATAAGTCAGCCGAATTTACTCCGGCGACAAATCGGGAAAACAAAAAGCCTCTCTCATTCAGATGACATAAGTAGTGAGGAAAAAGAAATCAGGATTTGATGAAGAAAAATTTGCTTTGGTGAGAAATTTGCTGTATTTTTGCAGACGGATACTTATATACGGTTTCGCAGAATGAAAGGGTATAAAAATATAACTTACGTTTTGGCATTGCTTGCGATGATGTTGATTTCGCAAAGCGGTGTCGATGTATCCACACGTGGCTGCAAATCTTACCTTTTCAAGACTTCGTTGACTTCTTTCGGCAAAGCCAAGCCATACGGCAAGCTATTCAACGCCAAAAAGTGCGAAACGAGAAACAATATCGAAATAGCTCTTTCGGAAAGCAGGTATAAGGTCAGCAATCATCAAGAGGTGTTTGACTTTAATCCGCCTTACGATTTAGAGTTTCACAAAACGAGGATATTGAACGAGCGTCTTCAGAGCATGAAGGCGGGCTTGTTACTCACCAAAAACCTTTATCAATTACAAGTGTTACTGATATAAAAGAATATCTGCCAAAGGCGGCTTTGGCTTTTGTCCGATATTCTTTTGTTTTTAACACTCTCTTGTGTCGGTTTTGTGTAATTCTTTGTTTTAACACCACTAAAATTTCAAGAGACTACACAAGAGCAAATTGGGACGAAAAAAATTTTCATCGAATAAATTTGATGGTTTGATAATATCAAGGCTCGGTGCATTCAAAAAGTGTTCGAGCCTTTTCTCTTACCTCTTTATCTGCTATACTTCCAAGGCTTGGATTAGTTTTCTGCGGTAAGACTGTGCCGCAGGCGTGCTTTGCAGAGCAAGTTGTGCGGCAAATTCATGCAATTCGTTTTTTATCCAACCCTCTTTTTCTTTGTAGAACAACATAAGTTCGCAGCACATCTGCTTTACGGAGATACGCACATTCGGGTTGATGATGAAAGAAAAGCAGGCTTCTATAAGTTTGTCGGGATTTATGGAAAGTAACATTGTGGAGAGTGTTTCATGAAGTATCCCTCGCTTTTGTTGTCGCAAAAGACGAGATAGCAACTTGGCATACGCCCTCATGCTACTTTGATTTTGTATTTCGGTGAAGTTTCCTACCAACTCTTCAATGAATAACTCCGCATAATCAGGTATTCTCTCACATAGCTTTTCCAAAATCCAAGCAGCATGAAAGCCCGTTTTGTCAGTTCTTTCCATACTTACTTCATACAGACAGACGACCGACAATTCGCCTTCTTTTATCCTTCTTATGAAACGCTCTATTGCAGCAATGCCCATCGAACAGTCAAGCTCCTTGATGAGACTTTCCTTTTCGGTTTTACTCATTTTCAGAAAGCATATCTTGCTCCAATAATGCCTACGAAGCGTTGTGCAGGGTAGTTGTAGTAATTGTAATAGCGTTGGAACGCAAGATTATTCAATTCCGTGAAGAAAGTCCATTGGTCGGAGTATTTATAAGAAGCATTAAGGTTCAAATCGAAACGAGATTTCAATTTGACGACTTCCCTTTTCTCATTCAAGCATTTGACAGAACTTGCAAAAGTCGGTATCAAGGCTACTGTCAATTTATCCACCGAATATTCGACAGATATTCCGGTTTTGAAGTTCGGAACATACCATGCTTTTTCCAAATCCTCGGTTTTCATGTTTTGGAAAGAAGCATTGGCTTTCAAGGTGATGTCTTTCAGTTTATAATCGAAACGAAAATCTACATAAAGTCGCTTAGCATTGTCGTGTACGATGGAAAACATATTGTTGAGAGTTGCATTGGTGTCAAGAGTATAGAAATACTTGTCTTGAAGCGAAGCAAATCCTAATTCCAACTCTGCATGCAGGTTGTTCGAACCGCTGTATGAGGCTTTGGCAAAAAGGCTTATGGTACTCTGCAATTTCGTTTGCACCAAAGGCGAAATATATGGGTTTTCCCTCACCATGGCATTGAGTGTAGGAAGTTCTGTTTCGGACTTCAATCCGCCTTCCACACCTATATGTTCCGTCAGATTAGGCAAGGATACGACTATGTCGGGAAGAAAATAAAACTTTCCATGATTTCCGAAACATGGAGCGAGGGATAAAGCTGTGTGAATGTTGAATTGCTTTATCATGAAATCCATGTAAGCATTTATATCGACAACCCCTTGTCTGTTTTTGTAATCTTCAAGACGTAATTCCGGATTAAAGAACGGCGTAAGGTCTTTTGCGGAATATGAACCGACAATCTGATTATAATTTACCTGCAATCCGAGGTACTGTGTTTGATTGTTGAAAAGTGAAAGTTCTTTTCTGACTCCTGCCACGAGATTTATATCCGTTTCTCCATAACCCCATTTACCTGAAGTATGCTTGAAAGCAAAGGAAGCGAAATTATGCAGCATGCTTTCATCTCTGTACAGACTTCGATAGTTGAGACGTGTTCCTATTGTGTGATATGTGGTGCGATAATCGCTCTTTGTCTTGTCTATCGTATCGGAAAAACCGTAATAATAGTACCTTTGATGTTCGTAAAAGATGTCTGCGTCCAAGGAAAAGCTCTCCCATATCTTTTTTGCATACAAATGCAGGTCGTTTTCCGCATACGTGGAGTGTGCATAATCCTTTATCTGACCGAGAGATGACCTATGCTTGAAATCCGCACTGTAAACCAAATCCTTGGAACGTGTTTGCGAGTATGAGGCTTCCAAAAGAGAGGTAAAATAAGTGCCTATGCCTGCTTTAATATGAGCATTGTACAACTTCTCAGCCCGTTCGTCTTTCACGTTTGCAGGCTTTATCTTATCGAAAGTCATGAATGTGGGGAATTGTTTGCCTGTTTTATCGTATTTGAATGCCGGAAGTTCGAACGTGGAGTCGAATACGCTTGGCTTACTCGTCAGTTTGTACGCTTCATTCACCACAGGAGAGAACGTACTCTTTATAACGACGCTTTCGTTATACTCATCTTTTTTTGGTTGTTGGGCTTTTGCACTCATGCCCAACAAACAGAAAACCATGATGGCGGATATATACTTTTTCATGTACCGATTTCTTTTTGTGTTTGTTTCTTTTATTGCTCTTGTTCCTCTATTATGACCTCATCGACTGCCGCATTATGTTCCATGCGTTTGGTTTCATTTTCCTTACGCGTCTTGTCCTGCTCTTCGGTCAGTTGAAGAAGTTTTTGTTTTGCTGTCTCGATCAGTTCTTCATCTCCATCGTAATTATCGACTATGCTTTGCAATGTCTGCTTTGCCTGCAAAACATTGCCCTTGCTTTTGAATATGTCTGCCCAAAGCACAAACGTTTTTGCCAACCAGTATTCGCTTGACGGGTTTGCGTTGATTTGGTGTATCATCTTCTCTGCACCATCAGTGTCTCCTGCAAGAAAACTCAACTCAGCCAAGGTGTATTGAGCCTCTCCGGCATATTCGGGATTTTTTGCATGGCTCAAACGTTTCAGTTCTACAATCGCTTGTCCGCTGTTACGGTTTGCAAGCAAAGATTTTGCCAAAATATACGTTGCTCTTTCCTTTACGGTCTCATCTACCTTTTCAAGAGAAAGCAGTTTATTGGCATACATTGTTGCAGAATCGAATTTGCTTAAATGGAAACAACATTGCATTTGTCCGTCCGATGCCAAGAGTTTATGCGTACTTACTTCCGCTATCGCCTCCAGACGATTGTACTGCTGTTCTGCTTTCTCGTAATTCTTGGCTTCCAAATTCAATTCAGCTGCTTTAAGCAAGGATTTTTCGGTGAACACATTCTTGGGATTTTCTATCACTGCTTCGTAATGCTTCAAGGCCTCCGTCTTTCTGCCCGACTTGTTCAAACAATCTGCGAGGTAGTAATCCGCATTCACAAAGAAGATTCCCTTCGGGTATTTGCTCAAATACTGCTCGAAACCTATGATTGCATTCGCACAATCTCCTTCCATATACAAATTCTCCGCCGCCTGATAACTTATGGAATCCCTATCCCCTGCCGATACTCTCGCTGTCGGTAATTTCTCGGTGTAAGCCAAGTAATCATTGACCTTATTGGCTGAGACATATATCGCCTTGATATTTGCCAAAGCCGCACGCGCTTCCTCACTTTCCGGATATGTCCTGACCAATTTATCCAAATAGTCCAATGCTTTGGCATCTTCGCCGAGTTTGTAATGAATCATACCTATCTTTGCATAGCAATCCTTCACGTGAAGCGACTGCGGGTATAAGGTTATGACGTTTTGATAAGTGTCCATGGCTTTGCGGTTTTCCTCCAAAGTGAGATAGGTATTTGCAAGTTCGTATTTTATTGTTGCCGCATAGTTTCCTTTGCTGTAATTCTCATACGCTCGCTCCAAAACCTCTTTTTTACGTTCGTAATTGCCCAATGCACCGTATGCCATGGCTGTCTGATAGGACGCATAGTCTGCATCGGGATGTTGTTTCTCTACAATCTTTCCGTACTGCTCTATCGCCGAATCGAAATCCTTACACATATACAAACAATCGGCATATCGCAACACGGCATCCTCGCTTTGCTTGGCATCGAGTTTGTCGATTGTTCTTTGGAAATAGCTCTTTGCCGTGGAATATTTCTTTTGTTTGAAAAGATTATAACCCATGGTATAATCGGCTTGGGCGAGATACGGGCTTTTCGCTGCACCTGCCGAAGCATAGAAGGCATTGAGGTTCTGCACGGACAAATCATATTCTCCCATTTGGTAGTAAGCCTCGGCTTTCATATAGTACGCAGTGGCCGTAAGTACATTATCATGTGCCTGAGACAACGATTTATCCAAGTAAATCAACGCATCCTCTGCCCTACCCTCGTTGAACACTTCTATTGCACGGTTCAAGCACAATCGCTGATAAGCCTTGTTTGCAGACAGGCTGCGTTCAGACATTTGCTCCAACATCTCAACCGCATCGCGATAATTCTTCATGTTTCCGTACAACTGTGCAAGATACTCCTTTGCCTCATCGGCTTTGTCGGAGTTCGGGAACATGTCCGCAAACGCTTGGAAAGCCTTGACAGACTCGTTATACGCCGGAGCGGTTTCGTAGGAAACCTTTGCGTAATTCAACAAAGCCTTCTCTTGAACAGCCTTATCGAAATCCATCTCCCAAGCCTCCTTGAACATGGCTTGTGCATTCTGCTTTTCTCCCAATTCAAGGCAGCATATTCCCAAATGATAGAAAGCGTTTTGAGCCAAAGAGTCCCTGTTATCCGTCGCTTTCAAAAGATAAGGCTTCGCCTTGGCATATTCCTTCTCCTCCAAAAGGGTATAACCCAAAAGATAATAATCCTGAGCATCGGCACTCTCTTGCTGTACCGCCTTTTCCAAATAAGGAATTGCTTCCTTGTACCGTCCCAATTTGTAATAAGCATCGCCCAACATGCGATTCAACTCTCCGCTTCGTTTGGATTGGGATTTTTCCGAAAGGCTCGGAGCAATCTCTATCAACTCCTCATAATTTCCACGATAGTAGTAAATCTGG
Organism: uncultured Bacteroidota bacterium; assembly: GCA_900545215.1. GTDB lineage: Bacteria > Bacteroidota > Bacteroidia > Bacteroidales > P3 > Onthomorpha. The sequence continues at coordinate 8,810 of UQXW01000014.1, read as the reverse complement.
GCAATATAATAAGGTACAATCTTTCCGAAGTTCTTATCCTGCTGCAAGTCGAGGAATTCTTTCAATGCAGGCTCATACTGCTGCTGTTCATACATTATGTGAGCGTGAAAATAGCTTGCCGAAGCCGCATACCTGCTTTTAGCCTCCCTAACCTTATCCAATTCCGTCACGGCCTCATCATAATTACCATTCAAGAACAGACAATGACCATATTTGTAATGATACTCATACCAACTCTCCCCTTCAAGAGCCAAAGCATTCATTCCGCGATATACAGCCAAAGCCTGCTCGAACTTTTTGGCATCGGAATAGAAATCCGCCAAAAGAAAAGATGCCTTATTCAAGTACGGAGATTGCGGATACTGCCTGATGAAGTCGGAAAGCAAGACATCGGCATCTGCATTCGTCAAAGCGTGAGAAGCTGCCGCACGATAGAAAAAAGCCTGCTCCGAGAAAGGATTATCCTCCTGCGGATAACGGGAAAGAAAGTCCGAAAAGCCCTCCAATGACGAAGAATAATTGCCGCTCATATAGTTATCGTATGCCGCCTTGTAGTCGGAAACACAACGTTCGTTCATGATTACCTTTTGAGAATAAGCACAAAAGGCAAACAAAACAATGCTTGCGAAACAATAGAAACCACCTGAAAGTATCCTCATGATAATGTAGATTTTGATTTTGCTAAATTAACTCCGAAACACGGCTTGAAAGTATATCCTCCCTCCTTTTTATCAACCATGGAATGTTTACAACGAAATCAGAAGCACGGGAAACAAACAATAATGCGATAAAACAAACCTCTAAGTTCTCCATTCCGAAAGGCAAAAAGCTGGCTGGAAAGCAAGACATCAAAACAGCGAAAAAGCAAACCCCGATTCATTGAAATTAAACCGCCGAAAGAATTTCGCGAAACGCCGATTCGATTTTTTCTTTCGGCGTTTCATTTCAACAAAACACCGTTTTGCAGAAAGACAAAGAAGCAAGATAAATTCATGTCAACCATTTGGAGACATGAATAAGGCAAACAAAAATGTGTTTCTATGCAATGATTCCACAAGAAGAGAAAGCCCTCCGAACAAAAAAGCGACGATTTCGCAAAACGAAACCGCCACTCTTAATGTTTTCACAACGGAATAATCCTTATTGTGAATTGCTTCAAATTAGTGCTGCAAAGATACGATTTTTCTCGAAACCGCACAAACTTTTCAAAGATTTTTGTACCTTTGGCTGCAAAAAGAAGAAAATCATACAACAGATGAAGAAAATACTAGGTTTGGATTTAGGCACAAACAGCATAGGCTGGGCAGTGGTAAATGAAGCAGAAACAGCAGATGGCGAAAAGAAACTTGTAGGAATTGAATGTGCAGGAAGCAGGATAATTCCTATGGATGGTAGCATAATAGGTGATTTTGAGAAAGGGAACTCCAAATCACAATCAGCAACAAGAACAGCATATAGAGGAACACGGAGACTATTAGAGCGACATCTTCTCAGAAGAGAACGATTGAACAGGGTCTTGAATATCATGGGCTTTCTCCCTTCTCATTATTCCAAAATGCTTACACGGTACGGAAAATTTATAGAGAACACCGAGCCAAAATTACCTTGGGATGATGGTAAATTTCTATTCATGTCATCGTTTGAAGAAATGTGTGAATTATTCAGAGCATCCACCAACAATCCGGAAATAAAAGTACCATATGATTGGACAATATATTACCTCCGCAAGAAAGCGTTGTATGCAGCCTTGACAAAAGAGGAATTAGCTTGGGTACTTTTAAACTTTAACAAGAAAAGAGGTTATTATCAGCTAAGAGGAGAAGAAACAGAATCTAAGAATCAAAGAATAGAATACTGTTGTCTGAATGTTGTGAAAGTAGAAAAAGGCGAAGACGCAAAAGATGGAACATGGTATAGTGTTTACTTGGATAACGGTATGATTTATCGCCGAAAGAGTAAATACCCATTGGATTGGGAAGGAAAATCCAAGGAATTTATAATCACAACAGACCTTGACGAAAATGGAAATGAAAGAAAAGACAAAGAAGGAAATGTAAAACGCTCATTTAGATCTCCTAAAGAAGATGATTGGACCTTATTAAAAGCCAAAACAGATGCCGACATCTTACAAAGTAAAAAGACCGTTGGTTGTTATATTTTTGACGCATTGTTACAAAATCCAAGTCAAAAGATAGTAGGTAAATTGGTTCGTGTCATCGAAAGAAAATTCTATAAAGATGAGTTGAGACAAATACTTGACAAGCAAAAAGAATTCATTTCCGAACTGAACAGCAAACAACTTCTCGAAAGATGCGCTCAAGAATTATACACAGTAAATGAGCAGCATAGGGATATTGTATCTCAAAGAGATTTCACCTCATTGTTTATTGATGACATTATATTCTATCAGCGACCTTTAAAGAGTAAGAAATCTCTTATAGCCAACTGCCAATATGAGTATCACTCTTATAAGAAACTTGATAAAAATGGAAAATACATCAAAGATGAAAATGGAAACGACTTATTGTTCAATTCCCCATTGAAATGCATTGCAAAATCCAATCCATTATTTCAAGAGTTTCGCTTATGGCAATTTATCAGCAACTTACGAATTTATCAAAAGGAAAAATATGATGGCAATAAACTTCATACGGACGTTGACATAACAACACAGTTCCTTAAAACTGAAGAGGAGATAACCGCCCTATTTGATTGGTTGAACACACTGCAAAGCATAGATCAAAAGAAGTTTCTGCAATATCCACCATTCAAATTAAAAAAAGAGGCAAGCAAATATCGCTGGAATTATATTGAAGACAAACAATATCCTTGCAACGAAACAAGGTACACTATTTTGAGCGGATTGAAAAACGCTGGTATAACAGATACTTTGAACCAAGAGGATGAAAATGCTCTTTGGCATATACTATATTCTATCAGCGACAAAAATGAATTGAAGTCTGCTTTGACAAAATTCGCAAATAAACACTCCCTTGCAATGGAATTTGTCGAGGTATTTTCAAAAGTAAAACCTTTCAACAAAGAATATGGTTCTTACTCAGAAAAAGCCATAAAGAAACTACTCCCGCTGATGAGAGTTGGTAAGTATTGGAGCAAAGACACCATTCACGAAGAGACCGTACGAAGAATAGATAAACTATTAACGGGAGAGTTTGACGAGACAATCAAAAACAAAATTAGAGAAAAAACCATCAACTTAAAGAGAATAGAGGACTTTAAAGGATTACCTATATGGCTGGCATGCTATGTAGTTTATGGTAGGCATTCAGAAACAAAAGATATCACTAAATGGGAAACACCGGAAGATATAGACAACTACCTAAAAAAATTCAAGCAACACTCATTGAGAAACCCTATTGTTGAGCAAGTTGTTACAGAAACACTACGAACTGTTCGAGACATATGGAAGCAAGTCGGACACATAGATGAAATACATTTGGAATTAGGTAGAGAAATCAAGAAAACAGCCGAAGAAAGAAAGAGACTCAGCGATACAATTATCGAAAATGAAAACACTAATCTACGAATAGAACAGATACTATCCGAGCTTGCAGAGGACGGTATCAAACAAATAAGACCTTATTCTCCATCTCAAAAAGAGATTATGAAGATATACGAAAGCTATGCTTTAAACAATGATAAAAAAGACGAAGGTAAGACATTAAGCAAAAGCAGTATTTCCAAGTACAAAGCATGGCTTGAACAAAAATATCAATCACCATACACTGGCGAAACAATTCCTTTATCACAACTTTTTACCCCTGCATACGAAATAGAACATATCATACCACAATCAAGATACTTCGACGATTCTTTCTCGAACAAAGTTATTTGTGAATCGGAAGTGAACAAATTAAAGGATAACATGCTCGGATATGAATTTATAGAGCAACATGGAGGGGAGATTGTTACACTCAACGGTGGCAAAACTGTAAGAATATTTACCACGGAACAGTATGAAAAGTTTGTTTCTGAACATTATAGTGGAAGTAAAAAGAAAAAACTATTGATGGCAGACATTCCGGATGAGTTTATTGAACGACAACTCAACGATAGTCGCTACATAAGCAAACATATAAAAGGATTATTGTCCAATATTGTCAGAGAAAAAGATGCAAATGGAGAATATGAACAAGAGGCTGTATCAAGAAATCTAATCTCTTGCACAGGACAAATAACCGACACTCTAAAAAAAGATTGGGGAATGAATGATGTATGGAATCGAATAATCTTTCCCCGCTTCGAACGTCTCAACACATTGACAGACACGACTGATTTCACAACAAAGAATACCGAAGGACACGACATCCCTACCATTCCTTTTGAAATTAAAAAAGGTTTCAACAAGAAAAGAATAGACCATAGACACCATGCTATGGATGCAATTGTCATAGCTTGTGCAACTCGTAATCATATCAATCTATTGAATAATGAAGCAGCACACTCCAAATATAGCTCAACTCGCTATCAACTTTCATACAAACTGCGAAAACGAGAGAAATATCAGAAAAATGGAGAAGAACGGGAAACGTTCAAGGAGTTTTTCAAACCATGGGATACATTTACGGAAGATGCCTATGAAGTCTTACAAAATATAGTGGTAAGTTTCAAACAAAATCTGCGAGTGATTAACAAGACAACAAACGTGTTTGAGCATTACAACAATGAAAGAAAGAAAGAATTAAGACACCAAAAGCAAGGTGATAGTTGGGCAATAAGAAAAGCTCTTCATAAAGAAACAGTATTTGGCGAAGTCAATCTTAGAAAACGTAAGACAGTTAGTTTATTGTCAGCAATACAGACACCATCTTACATAGTTGATAAAGAACTCAAGAAAAAAGTTTTTGAATTGATTACCGCAGGAATGCAAAACAAAGACATCAAGAAGTATTTTTCAGAGAATACAGATACATGGCAAGATGAAATAAAGGACGATAAGGTTGAAGTTTATTATTTCACCAAAGAAACAAATGATAGATATTTTGCAACTCGAACAACATTGGACACCAGCTTTGACGACAAAAAAATTGATAGTATTACAGATACAGGGATTCAAAAGATTTTGCGAAAACATCTACATTCTGATAAGCATCAAGGAGATCCCCAAATAGCATTCTCGCCAGATGGCATAGAAGATTTGAACAAGAATATACAAACACTGAATAGAGGCAAAGCTCACAAGCCAATTTATCGAGTTAGGATATATGAGAAAGCAGATAAATTCGCTGTTGGAGAACACGGAAATAAATCAAAAAAATTTGTTGAAGCTGCAAAAGGTACAAATCTATTCTTTGCAATTTATGAGACAAACGACAAGAACGGACAACTTTGTCGTAAATATGCAACTATACCGTTGAATGATGTAATTAATTGCCAGAAAGAATATCAAAAGAATTGGCAAGCAGAGATAACAACAATACTCAAAAAACGAGGTGATATTGACAATAACTCCATGTTGCTCTTTATTCTTTCGCCAAATGATTTGGTTTATCTACCAAACAAAGAAGAGCAAGAAAACAGAATATACCACTTTAACAAAGAAAGAATATACAAATTCGTGAGTTGTAGTGGAAATAAGGCAGATTTCATACCAGCATATTCTGCTAATACAATATTTTCCATGACAAAAAAGAAGCAAAAAGAGATTTTTAAAGATGAAAACCACTTCCCTATTCAAGACGAATATGGTGTAGGAAGTCCAAAATCAAAAAATGAGAGAGCAATTACAGGAGAGATGATTAAGGAAATCTGTATTCCCATAAAAGTCGATAGACTTGGCAACATAGTTGGAATAAAACAAAATAAGCCATGATTAAACGGACATTGTGTTTTTCAAATCCCGCATATCTGTCAGTAAAGAACAAGCAGTTGGTTATAAAACTGCCGGAAGTTGAGACTAATGATACACTGCCAGATAGCTTCAAGAAGAATACTGTTACCACAATACCGATAGAAGACATAGGAATAGTAGTGTTGGATAATCAGAGGATAACCATTACTCAGGGTGTTCTGGAACAATTATTGGAGAACAACTGTGCCGTGATAACCTGCGACCAAAGCCATCTGCCGATAGGCATGCACCTACCATTGAACGGAAATAGCACACAGACCGAAAGAATGAGATACCAGATTGAAGCCTCTTTACCATTAAAGAAACAGCTTTGGCAACAAACCATCATTGCCAAGATTCAAAACCAAGCTGCAAATCTCAAACAAATCAGAGAAACAGAAGTACGCAACATGCTCAAATGGGCAGCAGATGTCAAAAGTGGCGATAGTGATAATATGGAAGCAAGAGCAGCTGTTTATTACTGGCAGAACGCTTTCCCCACCATATCGAACTTCGTACGCACAAGGGAAGGCATTGCTCCGAATAACTTACTAAATTATGGCTATGCAATACTCAGAGCAATAGTAGCACGTGCATTGGTATCGAGTGGTTTGCTGCCGACCCTCGGCATACATCACCGAAACAAATACAATGCCTATTGTCTTGCAGACGATATTATGGAGCCATACAGACCGTATGTCGATAAATTAGTCATGGAATTATTTGATCAAAACCGAGACTGCGAAACTCTAAATAAAAAGTTAAAGTCGCAATTACTTCAAATACCTGTAATAGATGTGATCATCAATTCCCAACGCAGCCCTCTGATGATAGCTGTCAGCACCACCACTGCTTCATTACAAAAATGTTACTCCGGAGAAGCTCGTAAAATTATTTACCCCGTCATGTAGCATGCAACGTTTCAGCGAGTACAGAATCATGTGGGTAATGGTACTTTTTGATTTGCCGACAGAAACAAAGAAAGATAGAACTGCGGCAACCAAGTTTCGGAAAGCACTCTTGGAAGACGGCTTTACCATGTTCCAATTCTCAATCTATGTGAGGCACTGCCCAAGTCGTGAAAATGCTGACGTGCACATCAAACGAGTAAAAAACTCCCTGCCGGAACATGGAAAAGTGGGAATTTTTTGCATCACAGATAAACAATTCGGCGAAATTGAAATCTACTATTGTCGCAAACCGGAACATACAAAAGGCTGTACACAACAGTTGGAACTATTCTAAAACCTTTGTTTTTTCTTTTCTAATTACCAGTATAAACAACTGAATCCGAGGAAATTTCCCGGATTCGGTTGTTCGTGCACTGCAAAGATACTAATTTGAAAGCAATTCACAACAAAGGTGAAATGTCTATAGATAGAAGTTTGTTGTTCGTGCACTGCAAAGATACTAATTTGAAAGCAATTCACAACCCTTTATACCCCTTTTCTGCAAAAAAGATGTTGTTCGTGCACTGCAAAGATACTAATTTGAAAGCAATTCACAACGCCAAGAGAGCGGAATTGCAATCCAAGCGTGTTGTTCGTGCACTGCAAAGATACTAATTTGAAAGCAATTCACAACAAACGACGCATCATCGTTGCCATGCTTGATGTTGTTCGTGCACTGCAAAGATACTAATTTGAAAGCAATTCACAACGAAGGCGTTGTTCCAAGACAACGTAACTTGTTGTTCGTGCACTGCAAAGATACTAATTTGAAAGCAATTCACAACATTGGGCGTAAACACAGATGAAAGAAACGGGTTGTTCGTGCACTGCAAAGATACTAATTTGAAAGCAATTCACAACCTGTTCTACTATTTGAATTTTTAATTTTTCGTTGTTCGTGCACTGCAAAGATACTAATTTGAAAGCAATTCACAACGTTTGAGTATAATATGTACCCACTTGCATTGTTGTTCGTGCACTGCAAAGATACTAATTTGAAAGCAATTCACAACAAGAATTGTTTTGTTAATTCATAATCTGTTGTTGTTCGTGCACTGCAAAGATACTAATTTGAAAGCAATTCACAACTAATATGAAGTCTATTAGCTGTATCACTGTTGTTCGTGCACTGCAAAGATACTAATTTGAAAGCAATTCACAACAGTTCAGGATACCGTTCTGTTACATCTGCTGTTGTTCGTGCACTGCAAAGATACTAATTTGAAAGCAATTCACAACAGAATTGGTTAGATTCAAAATCATGTAAAGGTTGTTCGTGCACTGCAAAGATACTAATTTGAAAGCAATTCACAACGGCGAAGCAAACCGCTCTTATATGGTCTGCGTTGTTCGTGCACTGCAAAGATACTAATTTGAAAGCAATTCACAACTAAGGTCAATCAGGTACTACGATGCATACCGTTGTTCGTGCACTGCAAAGATACTAATTTGAAAGCAATTCACAACTGATATGCAACCTATCCGTATATACCCAACGTTGTTCGTGCACTGCAAAGATACTAATTTGAAAGCAATTCACAACTTCAATTCGTCTATAAGGTTCTTCGCTCCTGTTGTTCGTGCACTGCAAAGATACTAATTTGAAAGCAATTCACAACTTGAAAATCGTTCCTATATTGCTATTGGCAAGTTGTTCGTGCACTGCAAAGATACTAATTTGAAAGCAATTCACAACACAATAACGAACTCAATGTTCAAGCCCAGCGTTGTTCGTGCACTGCAAAGATACTAATTTGAAAGCAATTCACAACTTCTATTTACAACGGTCATTATCGTAACAAGTTGTTCGTGCACTGCAAAGATACTAATTTGAAAGCAATTCACAACCGTCATTAACTCAAAACTAATTGCTTTATGGTTGTTCGTGCACTGCAAAGATACTAATTTGAAAGCAATTCACAACAATAATGGTAAACGAAATTGTTGGTGCTGGGTTGTTCGTGCACTGCAAAGATACTAATTTGAAAGCAATTCACAACGGTCAACAA